>CAXYKQ010000271.1:0-5924 GCA_964277835.1 uncultured Edaphocola sp.
GGTGCGGGAAGTATGTACCCTGAGGTTTTAAAAGAGCACCTGGACAAATGTAAGGCTGCTACCGGAAAGCCTTTCGGTGTTAATCTGCCCCTGCTATACCCTGATATTGATCAGCACGTAAAGCACATTATTGAGGCCAGGGTGCCTATTGTTTTTACTTCTGCAGGCAACCCCAAGACATGGACCAATATCCTTAAATCGGAAGGGATAAAAGTGGTACACGTGGTGTCCAGTGCCAAGTTTGCTTTAAAGAGCCAGGATGCGGGCGTAGATGCGGTTGTCGCCGAAGGCTTTGAAGCCGGTGGTCATAACGGCAGGGAAGAAACCACTACATTTTGCCTGATTCCTAATGTAAGGGCCAATATTGAGATCCCTCTAATCGCAGCGGGCGGCATCAGTTCCGGCAGGAGTATGTATGCCGCAATGGTTTTGGGCGCAGAAGGGGTACAGGTCGGTAGTCGTTTCGTTGCCAGCGAAGAAGCCAGCAGTCATGTGAACTTCAAGCAGGCTGTGATCGCTACACAAGAAGGGGGGACGCAACTCTCTTTAAAAAAGCATACCCCGGTACGCCTTATCAAGAATAAGTTTTTTGAAAGTGTTTTCCAGGCGGAGGCTGCAGGGGCTTCCCTGGAGGAATTGGAATCGTTGTTAGGCAGGGGCAGGGCGAAGAAAGGTATGTTTGAAGGAAACCTGGATGAGGGAGAGCTGGAAATAGGGCAGGTGAGCAGTATGATCAATGATATTTTACCTGCCGGAACAATTGTTGCCCGTTTATGGGAAGAATTCCAGGCGGTCAAAGCACAACCATTTTTTAATCTTTAATTTGTTTTGATATTTAATTCTAAACAATTAACTTTACTTCCTTATCGAAAATTAGTATAAATCATCGTTATACATGAAAAGTTTTATCAAATTAACCGCGGTAGCAGTTGTTCTCGCATTAAGTTTCACCGCTTGTCAGAAAGATTACAACCCCAACCCGGGTGTGGAAGTGCCTGATACACAAAATCCGTTAAGTGCTACTTTTTCCTGTCTTGTTGACGGTCAACAGTTCAAGGCGGAGGCGACGACGTATAGCTACGATGCCGATAATAAGGTTCTGGTGATGCAGGGAACTAAATATGCCGATAACAGGGCTACCGGTGTCTATCAGCAGATTGTGATCACTATCCCGAATTATGATGGCGCCAAACGCTATAACATTACCGGCGCAGCTAATATCACTTTTATTTCAACCAGCGATCAGGGTGCGGCTACTGTTTTTAACGCTTTAAGTAACGAAAACTACTATGTGCAAACGGAAGGTAGCTATAAAGGCGCTTTCAATGTCGTGGTAGCCAATGCTTCAAATAATACAGAACGTATTGTCTTATCAGAAGGCAAATTCAACTTTGAATAATAAATTATTTTGGTAAATTTTAAAACCGATATACCCTCATTAACGGGTTATCGGTTTTATTTTTGGGCGTAAAAAAATTTCCGAATGAGTACTATGACACAAAAAAGAGAATCGGTTTTAAATTTTATCATTGCAGCATTGGTAGGAAGTTTCTTTATCTTTTCTGCCATCACCAAAATATTGCCTATAGAGAGCTTTGAGTTTACCCTTAAATCCCAATTGGGCTTTTCAGATTTTGCTTCGGCTTACTGGGCCCGTTTTTTTGTGGGTTTAGAAGCCGGTCTCGGTCTTTTGCTGCTGTCGAATATATTCGGTAGGAGCAAGTGGGTCATTAAGATGTCCTTTGGCATGGTCGTTGCCTTTACGGTACACCTGGCTATCCTGTATGCCCGCCTGGGGAACGATGTGAACTGCGGCTGTATGGGCGATCGGTTCTATATGCCCCCTTTGCAATCAATTTTGAAGAACCTGGTCTTATTGGCATTACTGGCCATAGTCTGGAAAGGGGCAAAATATAATAACAGCAATACCCAAAACTGGATAGCCAGCCTGTTGCTGGCTGCGCTGGTAAGCGTTCCTTATATCCTGTTTCCTTACCAAACCAGAGTGTTGCGCATAGAGAAGGCTTACCAGGCTACTGAAGCCCACCGTATGCCTAAAGAGGAACTTCGGAAAGGGAAACATTTCGTTGCATTCCTGAGCCTTACCTGCTCTCACTGTATGGTGGCAGGGGAAGAATTAAGTAAATTAAAAAAGGAAAACCCCGATATGCCGATCTATGTATTTTTCGGCGATGTGCAACAGGATTCTTTAAGAGCGGAAATGCTGGATAATTTTATTAAAGAAGCTAACTTTGAAGGCCTGCCTTACAGTTTTATAGATAATAAGGATTTTGTAGCATTATCGGGCGGAAGTGTTCCGGCGCTTTATTGGATAGAGGATGGTAAGATCATACGCAAACCTACTGTAAGCGAGTTAAATGCAAAAGAGATCGAACTTTGGTTAAGCAGGAAAAACTAAGCATGGATGGCAGATAAGAAGTATATCGACATAGAGCAGATATTTAGAGATAAAAACCCGGGAGCTTACAAATGGACGCCTAAATTTTTGATCAATTACATCAAACGCGTTGTTCACGAGGACGATGTGAATCGTTTTGAAAATGCGAACCATGATAAATTTGAGTTTGACTACCTGGATGCGGCTTTAAAAGAAGTGTCGGCCAAAATTACTTTTTCCGGGCTTGAGAATGTTCCGCGTTCAGGCGCTTGTATCATTGCCTCCAATCACCCTTTAGGGGGCATTGACGGGATGGCCCTGTTGCAAATTGTCGGTACGGTGCGCAAAGACCTTAGCTTCCTGGTCAATGACATCCTTACCCAGTTAGTGAATTTCGGTAAATTGTTTGTACCGGTAAATAAGGTGGGGGCTACCTCCGGTCAAAACCTGAGGCGCATTGATGAAGTGTATGCTTCAGATGGTGTAACTATGATCTTTCCTGCGGGTTTGGTCAGCCGCAAGATCGACGGGAAAATCCAGGACCTGAAATGGAACCGGAGCTTTATTAAAAAGGCGGTGCAATATGACCAGCCTGTTGTGCCGGTTCTGGTGAACGGTAAGCTCAGCCCATTCTTTTACCGTTTCAGTAACTTCAGGAAACTGATCGGTATAAAAGCAAATATTGAAATGCTCTATCTGGTTAATGAATTGTACAAGCTAAGGAACAATGCCACCCATATTGTATTTGGTAAGCCGATACCGGCCAAGGTATTTGATAAAAGCAGGACGGCAGATGAGTGGGCCGAGGCGATGAGACAATATGTGTACGAATTGAAAGACCACCCTGACCTGACTTTTAAGTCCTATATTGATAGCCGATAATTATAATTAAAATAGCCGCCCTGAATTCGGGGCGGCTATTTGAGTATAGAGGATCAATTATTGTTATTTGATCACCTCCAGTTTTCTGATCACTGTACCTTCTTCAAACTCAATGCGGACATTGTACAGGCCAGCAGGTAAGTTATTCACATTGATCACTTGTTGTGCATTGTTTTGCACTGCGATCGTAGCTACCGTTTGTCCCAGTATATTGCTCACAATGATTTGCTTCATTTTATAGTTGCTTTCATTGATCAGTTTTACCGTGTGGCTGGCCGGGTTAGGGAATAGCTTCAAGGTATTGTTGTCTAATCCCAGGTCATTGATGCCAACCGGGTTGACCGTTACCACAGCACTTACATTTGCAGTACCGCATCCGTTTCCGACAGTAAGCACGACCGTATAAGTGGCCGGTGTAGACAGCGACGGGTAGGTATAGCTTGTGGTTTGTCCGGACCCTGTAGCTCCGTTATAACCGAAGTCCCAGCTATAAGTGTTCACATTAACAGCGCCGTTGGCTTCAAAATTGAAGGATGGAGATGGATTACCGGTTACTGTAATGCCGCCTATTGTTGGCAGGGAGCCAAACGTAACGGTTACGGAATCTGAAGCAGTACATGCACCATTACTTACTTTCACGTAATATTGACCGGAGTTAGTCACATCAAGTAATTGAGTGGTGGCGCCGGTATTCCATAAATAAGTGTAGTTAGGGCCTGCGCCGGCATTCAGCTGGTAAGAAGAGGCCGTACACACCGTCGTGTCATTACCGAGGTTTACCACCGGAGTTTGGGCAATACCCACTACGATGGTATCACTTGCTGCGCAAGATCCGTTTGACACAGTAACGGAGTAGGTACCTGCAGTAATTATGTTGATACTGGATGTGGTCGCGCCGGTACTCCATGCGTAGGTCAGGCCGGTAGCGTTGCCCGCATTCAGGGTCAACGTATTACCGGAGCAAACTGTGGTATCAGGGCCCAGGTTGACGACTGGTGGGGTACAAGGTGGCGTACCGATAAATAAGCTGTCAAAAGCGATGTTATAATCATCGGCAACCGTACTGTTCCAGTAAGATTGGATTTTAACTTTTACATTTTGTCCGACATAAGCGCTTAAAGGGTAAGTCAGCGTTGCCCAATCGTTTACAGCAGGCAGCGGTAATGAGTCTATTTGTGTATAGGTGCTCCCGAAGTTGCTTGACACAAATACTTTGAAGTACCCTGCACCTGCAAGTGGCGCCGGGTAAGGAGCGTAGTAGTGTGCCGCTCTGTATTTGAATTTCAGCATATCTGTAGCGGCAATGGCGCCAACATTCAAGGTGCTGAATTCGCCGTAAGCGGTACCGGAAGAATATTGATTTTTAAACAGGTAATTTGCAGGGGTGCTACCGAAACCGTTTACGGTGCCGATAGTCCAGCCGTTAATATTAAATCCTGCAGGAGTGGAAGTGGTATTGAATTCTTCAAGCCAGTTAGTAGGTACCAATACCTGGGTTGTGAAGGTAGTAGCTGCGGTCCAGTTGCTTTTGTCCGATGAACTGCAGACAGATCTTACCCATACATAATAAGTTGTATTTGGATTAAGTGACGGAATAGTGGCTGTTGTAATGCCTGCACCTACGCTTCCTGTAGCAGCAACACTGTTGGCCGGCGTTGTACTGGAAGTGCTGTGATAGTATTCGTATCCGCCTGCGGGTACACTTGCCGGAGCTGTCCAGCTAATCGTTCCGGAGACATTTGTAGTACCCGTATTCGTTACCGCAGTTGGAGCAATGCAGCTTGGCGGTGCGGTCACCTGCAAGGTATAGTCAACATAGTTACCATAATCTGCGGGACCACAGGCAGTGATAGCACCGCTCCAGGAGTTGGCAAACCTGATTCTGTGACTGCCCGCAGCAGTACCTGCCGGGATAGTGATCGTTTGCATAGCGCTAGTAGTATAATTGGTGGTAGCTAAAACAGTTTCACCCGGATCATCAAAATCAAGGTCGTTATTCCAGTCTATCCAGATATAGAAGTAATTGGTGCCGAGGCTTGCGGTCAAGCTACAGTTAAAGCTGTTGCCGGGATAAGTCTGTATGGAGGTTGATGTGTTATTGACATAAGGAACCGGTGAGGTGGTGGAGTAGCTTATGTTTGCCGTCGCACCGGAAGTGCTGATATTGCTTAAGTAATAATCAGTGTATGTGACCAGTCCATTGGGCACGCAGGTTCCGGTAAAGAAAGAATCCCTGGCGGTCCAAGCACTTTTATCGGATGCACTGCAATTAGAGCGTACCCAGAAGTAGTAACGGGTATTAGCTGCCAGTAAGGAGAGCGGTGCGGTCAATACACCGGCTCCTACACTCCCGCTTGGCGTTGTAGTCGCTGTCGGATTGGTCGCTGAGGTACTGAAATAGTATTGGTACCCGTTAGCCGGGGCGTTTAATGGTGCTGTCCAGTTGATGCTCGCCGAATTCAGGGTTATATTGCTGTTGCTGGTGACGCCCGGAGTCGCGCAAGTCGGCGGTACCCCGATAAATAAATTATCCAGTGCAATATTGTAATCGCCGGAGATCCAGGTACCGATCATTCTTACTTTAACATTCTGACCCGTGTATGCTGCTAAGGAGATTGATTTAGGTGTCCAGGCAGTAGTAGTC
>CAXYKQ010000272.1:0-7558 GCA_964277835.1 uncultured Edaphocola sp.
TGTCCTGAACGGGGATATCATTGACGCCTGGCAATTCAGTAAAAGCTATTTCCCACATACACACTTTGAAGTTATTAATGAAATTTTCAGGAAAGTTGCCAAAGGTACCCGTGTCGTCTACATCACCGGCAATCATGATGAATTCCTGCGCCGTTATTCTGATATGGAAGTAGGCAACATCCTGCTTACCGACAAGTTCCTGCTCAATATAGACAATAAAAAAACCTGGATCTTTCACGGAGATGTTTTCGATAACACAACAAAAGGTGCGGCAAAGATCTTAGCCAAACTCGGTGGTAAAGGATATGACCTGCTGATCTTGCTCAACAGCATGGTTAACGCCGGCCTGAAGATGCTCGGAAAGAATAAGGTCTCTTTTTCAAAAAGAGTCAAGAACAGTGTAAAAAAAGCCGTAGCCTATATCAATAAATTTGAAACCACTATCGCGGAACTGGCCATTGAGAAACACTATGATTACGTGATCTGCGGGCATATTCACCAACCAGGCATGAAGGAGATCGGGACCCATTCGGGTAAAGTGCAATACCTGAACTCTGGCGACTGGGTGGAGAACCTCACCGCGCTGGAGTACAATAACGGCCATTGGGAACTATACCAGTACCGTCCTGTTGATTTTGCAGCGCCCACCATAGAACGTGCTTTCAGGAAAGCCCCGGAAGCCAATATTGAAGCCGACATATTTAGATACCTTCATTACAGCCAGTCCATCAACGAAAAAGAAGTTTAGCCTTTGTCGCTATGAAAATATTTTATGCCGTACAGGCCACCGGCAACGGACATATCAGCAGGGCGATGGAACTACTGCCTCATTTAACCAATTACGGGGATGTGGACGTTTTCCTAAGCGGCAGCAATTCCAGTTTAAACTCCGAATTACCGGTGCTATTCAGGAGCAAAGGTCTGAGTCTTTTTTATAACCACAGCGGCGCACTTGACTTAAGGCGAATCGCCAAAAGCCTAGCCCCGATTGAGGTATATAAAACTGCCAAACACTTACCGGTTGAGCAATATGATCTTGTTCTCAATGATTTTGAAGCTATATGCGCCATATCTTGTCGTATCAAAAATAAAGCTTCCGTTCACTTCGGTCACCAGGCCAGCTTTACCTCCGGGTTGGTCCCCCGCCCTGAAAATAAAAATCGCGTTGGCGAGTTGATTTTGAAAAACTTTGCCCGCACCTCGCTTAATATAGGCTTACATTTCCAGGCTTACGACGACTTCATATTACCACCGGTGATTAAGTCAGAAATCTGGAACGCGCAACCAAAGGAAGATGATTATATTTGTGTCTACCTTCCCTCCTATTCCGACCGGGAGATCTATAAATATTTACAACAGATATCGGGTCAGCGATTCGAAGTCTTTTCAAAAGAAATCAAAGTCGCAGAACAAAGAGGTAACTGTGCTTTTATACCTGTGGATAAGGAGCGGTTTAACCGGAGCCTGATTCACTGCGCCGGTATCATAACGAATGCAGGGTTTGAAACCCCGGCAGAGGCGATGTACCTGAATAAAAAGTTATTGGTGATTCCTATAGGCGGGCAATATGAGCAAAGGTGCAATGCCGCGGCATTAAACCATTTGGGGCCGACTGTAGTCGATAAGATCGGCCCTGGTTTTTGCGGACAGATCATTAAGTGGCTGCAGGCCCCTACACCCCGGTATGACACCTCTTTCTACCTTCCTACTTCCACTATTGTGGCGCAAATGATGCGGTGGGCAACTACAAAAATCCTGCATTAAAAAAGCCGGTAAACCCGGCCCTTTTTAAAACTATTTTACGATTTCATCGATCACCCTTTGTGTGAGCGGGTGATAGTTGGGTTTTGCTTTTTGGTAAATAGTCCGCGCCATCTGAGCACCTTCCGGTGTTGCCATCATCTCTTTATATAAGGGTTGCAAAAACTTCTCCCTTCCGGTGACCATCAGGAATGCTTCCATCGCCGGGAAAGCCGGTTCATACTTACTCTTCAGTGCCAGCAGATACCAGAGATCGGCCTTTTCGCTGTTCTGCGTCTTTGTAAACTGGAAGGCCTGATCTAAAGATTTCATCTGCTCCGAACTCAGAGGACTCTTTGATAATTTTCTCAGGAAATGCATCCATTCGAAAGTGGACCATTTTGTTGTTCTTTGCACAAAACTCATATCGCCTTTTAAAAATTGCGCCGTTGCCGTATCTACTTTATTAAACCGTAGTTTATCCGCTCTCGGGCAGGTTGCGGGAATACCCGGCGCGTACAGCCATTCGTTAATGTTCACTTTGGTTTTCCATTCCGTGACTTCATTCAGCAGGTTTTTATTGAGGTAGTCCGTGAAGTCCCGTGTATTCATGGTCTTGAAGGCGTTTTCATTAAAATATCTGGTGAGAAAGGCATCCATTTTATCCCGTCCTACGGTTTGCTCGATCAGTTTTAATAAGTGACCGCCTTTTTCGTAGGGGATATCTGTCAGGCCTTCATCAGGGTTGCGGCCCCTGAGGTTCAAACGCAGGTGCGTGTCCTCGCTCTCTTTACCGAGGTCGGCAACGATCGCTTCCAGGTCCTGGTAGCCGATTTCCCAAAGCATGTCCGCATAATCTTTACCCATCATGGACTCCATGATGCGGCGTTCAAAATAGATCGTGAATCCTTCGTTCAGCCAAAAGTCATTCCAGGTCTGGTTGGTCACCAGGTTGCCGCTCCAGTTGTGCGCCAGTTCATGCGCTATGAGGTTTACCAGGGATTTATCCCCGGCTAATATGGTCGGTGTGCAAAAAGTCAGTTTAGGATTTTCCATACCACCGATCGGGAAGCCGGAAGGTAATACCAGGATATCATAGCGCCCCCAGCGATAAGGCCCGTAAAGCTCTTCGGCCTTATGGACCATAGTCCCTACCTCTTCAAATTCTTTATGGGCTTTAGCCAGCATAGCAGGTTCTGCGTATACGCCCGTGCGCTTATCGATAGATTGGAATTTGATATCGCCAACTGCCAGCGCCATCAGGTAGGCCGGTATAGGTATATCCATTTTAAATTCATAAATTCCTTCTTCGGACACAGCCTGTGGATTTTCCGCGCTCATCAAAGCCATCAGGCCCTTCGGCACTTTCACCCGGGCATTATAGGTATAACGTACACCGGGCCCGTCCTGTACCGGGATCCAGCTGCGGGCATGAATACTTTCTGATTGCGTGTAGAGAAAGGGTTCCTTTTTGCCAAAAGTTTGTTCCGGCTCCAGCCATTGCAGGGCAGTTGCCTTTTCTGTAGTACGATAAAATATTTTCACCTGCCCGGTTCCGGGCTTCAGGCTTACAGATAAAGGCGACCCGAGTATGCTGTCCTTTTCTCCCAGCTCAAAATCTGCCTTGGTTCCGTCGCTGTAGGTAACGCTGTCGATCAGTAGTTCCCTGGTGTCCAGGATGAACTTATCGGCCTCAGGTTTTTTCTTTTCAATATCCCAGGTGGCGGTACCTGCAATACGGTGTTGATTGAAATCTACTTCAATATCCAATGCCAGATGTTTGCCGAACACTTCATCAGCATTACTGAGGGTATGGTAGTCGTTATTGTCAAAAACAGCTTCCGTTGCGGATTGTGTTTCTTTTGCTGTTTCCTTTTTCTTGCTGCTTTCCCTGGAATTACAGGCAAATAATAAGGATATGCAGCCCACCGCTAATAAAATCTTTTTCATACAAATACAATATTGAAGTCCGTTTCCAAATATAATTGCTTTCGCGGGAATTTTTATAGCTGCAGGTTTTTTAGTTTTAATTTCCCGTATATTCCAGGCAACAATAAATTACATTTGTACTACTAAAAACATAGCATGCACTATTTAAGTTTTAACGCATACCTGAACGAAAATGCCGATCTGCCCACAGATACTTTTGCCCCTGTGCTGGACCAGATGAAGCGGAAGGAAGTGAAAAAAGGCGATTTTCTGTTAAGACAGGGAGAGATCTGTAAATACTCCTTCTTCGTAGAATCCGGTTTGCTGAAATATTACTCTATAGATGAGAAAGGGAAAACGCATGTGCTGCAGTTCGCCCCTGAAGGCTGGTTCGTCACTGACCGGGAAAGTTCTTTTTTCAACCGGCCATCCTCCTACTTCATCGATGCACTGGAGGACAGTTCGGTGCTGGTATTTAATGAAAACGACCTTTGCCAGTTGACGGACCTGCAGCCACAATTCGGCGTACTCAATAACCGTTTACTGCACCGGCATATCAGCCAGCTGCAAAACCGGATCAATTTGTTACTCAGTGCTTCGGCCGAGGAAAGGTACCAGGCATTTATTAAAACCTACCCCGACCTGCTGTTGCGCGTCCCCCAACACCTGGTGGCGTCCTACCTGGGAATCACGCCGGAAGGATTGAGCCGGGTAAGGCGGGAACTGGCCTCCAGGAATTTCAGGAAATAGGTGGTTCAATAAAAATAATCAAAAAAATTATACTTTAATAAGTACAAAATATATATTTGCAAGAGCGAAAATTAAAAAATGAACATGAAAAAATTTGTATCCTTCGTGGTGCTGGCGCTAACGACGCTGGTATTTTTTAGCAGTTGTTTCCAAAAATACAGAGAGCCGGAGGCAGATGACGGGACCGGCGTAAGCGCTTCTTCAAAATGGGACTGGAAAGGTACGGCTCCTTTTTCCGGGATTTTGGGCGGAGTGCAAAGAAATGCTCCTGCGAATTCAGAAATCCCAAAAGCAATCTCTAATAAGGCAGGAATTTTAACTGCCGGCATTATTGAGCCGTTAACAAATGATGGTCGCAGTTCTAGAACGTATGGTATCGCATTAGATCAAAAATTGAAGCCTGGTATCTACATTTTAACCGATCAAAGCACCACTAATTTCCAATTTACGTACAGTCCTGACCAGGAACCCAATCCGGGAAAACCCTTGACAGTATTCACTAAGTATAAATTGGTTGTAAAACTGATCCGCAATGACGAAGATGTTGTAGAAGGTTATTTTTATGGAAAAATAATGAATATGCAGAATAATTCTGAAATTATGGAGGTAAAAGATGCCTATTTCAGGATTGATAAATCCGGTGCAACTATAATTGACTAATTCGCGCTAATTCTGTAATTTTTTCAGATAAAAGCCAGGGATGGAAACGTAATTCATCCCTGGCTTTCTATTTTAAGCTATAACAGTACTGCATTTAAATCAAAATTTACGCTGCCATGACTTAGCATTTGTTAAAAAGAAAAGAACGCTAAGTCTATTTAAATGACAGTATTCTGACAAACATATATTCAAAATGACAATT
The DNA here is from genome assembly GCA_964277835.1 of uncultured Edaphocola sp. Classification (GTDB taxonomy): domain Bacteria; phylum Bacteroidota; class Bacteroidia; order Chitinophagales; family Chitinophagaceae; genus Edaphocola. Next base: position 5,282 of record CAXYKQ010000272.1, read on the forward strand.
AATCGGCTGAAAGCCGCGCCAGCACTGAAAAAAATTTTTTAACAAATGTGAACAAAATTTGAATTTCCTGTTGTACTTTTGCAACCATCATTAGTGTAAATTTTACGTTAAAATTAAATTCTAGATATTAGTGTCTGCATATTTAAAGCTCAATTTTATGTTTAAACGTGTAAGTATTGTAGCCCTCCTCGCTGTTTTAATGGCATTCGGAGGTTTTACCCAAGCGAACGCACAGGACGGGAAAGCTCTTTTCCAGGCTAACTGTGCCAGCTGTCACAACCCTCTGAAAGATGCAACCGGTCCGGCCCTGAAGGGTATGGATGAAAGGGTGCCCAGTAAAGAGTGGTTATACAAATGGGTACATAACTCTGCTGCGGTAATCGCCAGCGGAGATAAATATGCCAACGACCTGTATAATAAGTGGAACAAAACAGCGATGACCTCGTTCCCTAACCTTAAGGAAGCGGAAATAGACGCCATCGTCACTTATGTAAATTCTGTTAAACCCCCTACCGCTGGAGAAGGCGCAAAAGATGGTGCTCCGGTAAAAGAAGCCGACAATACCTGGTTATATGTAGCCATTACTGCTATTCTGGCCATCCTGGCACTGGTACTGATCCGCATCAACAAAAACCTGGCCCGCTCTGCCAACGATGCCGAAGGTAAACCGAATACCAAACAGATCTCTCTTAGAAACAATAAGTTATTTATAGCTATTGCAGGTATCATCATTTTCATCCTTGCCGGTTACTGGATCGTAAACGGTGGTGTGGAAATGGGCCGCCAGCAAAACTATATGCCGCATCAGCCGATCTTCTATTCACACAAAGTACACGCCGGCATCAACCAGATCAACTGTCAATACTGCCACGCGGGTGTGAATGACAGCCGCCAGGCTATGATTCCTTCTACTAATGTCTGTATGAACTGTCACAAGCAGATCAGCGAGTACTCCGGTGAGCAATTATTTGACCATGAGGGTAATAAAGTAGACGGTACCGCTCAAATCCAGGAACTGTATAAATATGCAGGATGGGATCCGGCGAAAAAAGAGTACAAGCGTAATGCGAAGGGTGAAATCCTGGCTACGCCGATCAAATGGACCAAAATCCATAACCTGGCTGATTTCGTTTACTTCAACCACTCTCAACACGTAAATGTAGGTAAAGTTCAGTGCCAGACTTGTCACGGTCCGATCCAGGAAATGGACGAGGTGAAACAATTTGAATCTTTATCCATGGGATGGTGTATCAACTGTCACAGGGAGACAAAAGTGAACTTCCAGAACAATAATTACTACAGCATTTTTGAAAAATACCACCAGGAAATTAAAGAGGGCAAACGTGATGGTGTAACTGAAGCAGAATTAGGAGGTTTGGAATGTCAAAAATGTCACTACTAATATATAAGTAAGATTAACAACAACATTATTTAACATACATCGTTCATCGGGTATTTTATTATAAAAAGACTATGAGTCAAAAGAAATATTGGAAAGGTTTAGAAGAGTTAGCCAACACACCGGAATACCAACAAAGTGTAGCTAATGAATTTAATGAAGAGTTACCGGTTGAATTACCAGGCGACAATTTATTGAATGCACAAACACCAAGACGTGACTTCCTTAAATTTTTAGGTTTCAGTACATTGGCGGCTACGGTCGCTGCAAGCTGCGAAATGCCGGTAAGAAAGGCAATTCCTTATGCGATCAAGCCTGAAAATATTACGCCGGGTGTACCTAACTATTATGCCTCTACCTTTGTAGACAACGGGGAATGTGTGCCTGCTGTTGTAAAAACAGTTGAAGGCCGTCCTATCATGATCGAGGGTAATACTTTATCCAAAATCACGGAAGGCGGTACCTCTGCGCGCATGATCGCTGCTACTTTAAGCCTTTATGACAAAACAAGATTACGTCAACCTCATGTTGATGGCAAGCCTGTAGATACTTTTGAAGAGATTGATAGCCAGGTAAGCGCTGCCTTAGCGGCTGCAAACGGCGCGATTTACCTCTTGACCGGTACTTTGATCAGTCCTACTTCTGAAAATGTAATTGCCCAGTTCCTGGCTAAATACCCTGGCGCCAGGCATATAACTTTCGACCCGGTATCTTATTCCGGTATGTTATTGGCTAATGAAATGTCTTATGGCAAGAGAATGTTGCCTAACTACCAGTTCGATAAAGCCAGAACGGTTTTAAGTATCGGTGCGGACTTCCTGGGTACCTGGATCTCTCCTGTTGAATACAGCAAAGGATATACCAAATCGAGAAAAGTA
>CAXYKQ010000273.1:0-8572 GCA_964277835.1 uncultured Edaphocola sp.
CCGTATTCTTAAAGAGCTGACCGCCTCATTAAGTATCTTCCATGAAGATTTTGAAGCCTATTTCAAAATGGTCGGTATCTATGATTACATCCGCGCCAAGGCTTTACTGGCCAGAGATATGGACGCCAATATGCCTGCTATCAGTCCGCATCCCGGAACGCACCTCATCAAAGCGTACCACCCTTTGCTGCTCCTGCATAATAAGGCCCAGGGCAAACCGACCTTTCCACTAACGATATCTATTAATAAAGATAACCGTATACTGATGGTCAGCGGACCGAATGCCGGGGGTAAAACCGTTTCTATGAAAACTATAGGTCTGTTACAAACCATGGTGCAGGCTGGTTTATTGATCCCGGCAGATGATACTTCGGAGATCGGTATCTTTAAGCAGATCATGATCCACATCGGCGATACCCAAAGTATCGAGAATGAGCTCAGCACCTATAGCGCACACCTTAAAGACATGAAATACTTCCTGGATCATGCAAACGGGAAAACTTTGTTTTTCGTGGACGAACTCGGTAGCGGCTCTGATCCCAACCTGGGAGGTTCTTTTGCAGAAGCCATTGTAGAACAGCTGGCCAATAAAAATGCAATGGGTATCATTACTACCCACTACCTGAACCTTAAAGTAATGGCGGGTAAAATTCCAGGCATTTTTAACGGCGCTATGGCTTTTGATGAAGAAAACCTGTTGCCATTGTATCAATTGGTCCTGGGCAAGCCGGGAAGTTCTTATACATTTTCGATTGCACAGCGTAGCGGTTTGCCGAAACATGTGATTGAGCGTGCGAAGCAGATCACCGATAAGGGACATTTTAAATTGGATAAAATGTTGCACCAGACCGAGCAGCAGTCAGTAAGAATGGTGGGCAAAGAGCAGCACCTGGACCAGCTGATCCGGGAGAATGAAAAGCTCAAAACAAAATACGAGGACCTGATCGATAAAGAGAAGCTGAAACAACAGCAGGAGACTTTAAAACTGCAGAATAAGATCAAAAAAGAAGAGCTGGATTACCTGCGGGAGATGGAGCGCAAATTCAAGCAGATCGTGTTCGACTGGAAACGCACCGAGAATAAGGGTGAGGTGATCGCTAATGCCGAGAAAGTCCTGTTTAAGAAAAAGCACATCCAGCAAAACCAGGCTGCAGCGACCAAAGCCGATAAGAATTATAAGATACTGGGCAAGGAACCGGAAATCGGCGATTTGATGAGGAATAAAGATAATCACCAGATCGGCAGGTTAGTAGCCGTAGAAGGCAGGAAAGCGAAGATCCGGATCGGGCACATGCCATTTACGGTTACTTTAGAGGAATGGATCGTCGTGGAACCTAAGAAGCCGCAGCAAAGAAAAAAGAAATCGCAGGTGTCCGGTGACGAATAAGCTACACACCAGTTAACCCCTTACGGCCTAATTAGCCTCACCCTATCAGCTATGAAATACAACCATCAGGACTTGACAAGTCACTTTATTAAAGAAGGTAACAGCACCGGTCGTAACGAAGGCTGGCGTTACTTTTGGGGCTTGATCTATTCTTTAGTTTTGGGCCAGATCATTGGCAGTATTCCTTATGTGCTACTTGCTGCCGGCGATTTTGAAGCGATTCGTGAAGGAAGTATCCCCGATAATGGCTTGTCGCAGAATTGGAATTTCCTGTTAATGATGCTGCCCTTTATTGTTAGCTTTTTGTTTTTATACGATTATGTGCGACGGGTACATAAGCGCCCGTTCCTGTCTGTCATTACCCCTTTCAAGAAACTGGATTATGGCAGGTTGCTATATGCTTTCGGTATCTGGCTGCTGATTTTGGTCATTTGGGAGCTGGCTTTTTTCGCAGGCGACCCGGATAATTATGTCTTACAGTTCGATTTGTCTAAATTTACTGTTTTGCTGTTAATGTCTGTTCCCTTGCTACTGATACAGACCAGTTGCGAGGAACTTCTTTTCAGGGGATATGGGATGCAGTGGTTGGGTCGTTATATGCGTTACCGTATATTCCCACTGCTGATCCTTAGTGTCAGTTTCGGTTTAATGCATATAGCCAATCCGGAAGTAGCCGCTTTCGGTCCTTTGGTAATGATCGATTACGTGGTCATTGGCCTTACCCTGGGCCTGGTGAGTTTATTGAGTGATTCATTAGAGTTTGCTATAGGCCTACATTTTGCCAACAACCTGTTTGCCGCATTATTTATAAGTTACGATAGCTCTGCATTTCAAACAGATGCAGTTTTTCGCCTGAAAACCATCCATTTTAGCCCTGCGACACAAGTCATGGGTTTGCTCGGAGCCATAATATTTATACTACTGATCCACCTCAAATATCCGCTTAAACCCTTGCGCATGCTCTGGACAAAGGACAGCTAAAAATATCGTGTAAAGAAACCGGTGTGGTTAAGTTACTTTTATAATCATAATACCATGAGTGTCTGCAAACTATAGTACCTTTACGACCGCACTTTTTAAAATGAACCAATGAAATACTTATTTATAGCCTTGTGCTCTGCGCTAACGATCAATGCTACCGCTCAGCAAAATCCTTTTGCTAAAACCACCTGGCAGGTTACGGCTTCGAATGACGATGAAGTGATCAGCCTGAAGAAAATAAAACTTGTTGATTTTACGAAAAAAGAGGCGCCTTTCAGCGGACTGTATTTTGAACAAAACTCAGTTTATCATTCCGGTAATAGTTGCGAAGGGTACAGTGGTACCTATAAGATCAACCCCGGTAATGTATTAATTTTAGAATCAAGAGATGGCTATGCCGGGCAGGACTGTACGAAGCCGGTCTCTTTTGAGGGCGCTTATAAATTCATCCTTGATGGGGATAAGCTTACCCTAAGCCTGATCGAAGATTATGATGAGGAAAGCAACGAAGAAGATGGTACGGAAGCTACTTCCGCAGCAGAGGCGGAGATCAGCGAAACGACTGCAGCAGCAATTGATGAACAGGCAGCAGCGGGGGCAGAAGCGGAAACTACAATGACTACTGCGCCAGAAGTAGCTGCTCCCACAGCAAAATACGCGGCATTCAAAACCTGGATCAGGGAACATTTGGGGAAAGAATTTTTTCAGATACAGCAAGTAAAAGAACCCGTATCGCTGGTAGTAACTCTCTGGATCGAGAAGGATGGAAAAACCAGGGTGGAGGAAATTGACGGAACGGGAACTGATGCTTTGAAGCGCGCGATCAGTAACGAATTCGCGGAGATGCCGGCGTGGAAGGAAGGGGAAGTGGATTTCGATAAAACTATCAAAGTGCCTTTGCGGTTTAAACCCGGAACATAGAGAATCCTCGTATAATAATTTATGCCCTGTTTCTGTTGAAAATAATTTGTCAGTTTAAGATTAAATAAATACCTTTGCCATCCGAAAAAATGAGGGCCTTATTCAGACCTGTCTGAATCTGACCAAAATTGCCGCCCTCATGCATAACGGGTTAATTTTTTATTTAAAAACTATTTTATGGCAACAAACATCCAGAACTATGAGTTGATGGTGATCTTTACTCCGATCTTGTCTGAGGAAGATTTTAAAGCTGCTCAAAAGAAGTTCACTTCTATCATTACTGAAAATGGTGGCGAATTGGTGCACGAAAATCCTTGGGGATTACGTTCATTGGCTTATCCAATTGAAAAGAAAACAACTGGTTTGTACACTGTAATCGAGTACAAAGCGCCAACTGACGTTAACAGTAAAGTTGAGATCCAGTTAAACCGTGATGAGAACGTTATGCGTTTCTTATTAACTAAACTGGACAAATTCGCAGTAGAGTACAACACGCGCAAACGTAATAAGTAAGCTACCGCATTCGTAAACCACATTCATTCAAACCACAATTTTAATCAAAATGGCTAGAAATAACGATATCAAATACTTGAGCAGTACTCGTATCGAGAACCGTCAAAAAAAATACAGTCGTTTCGAAAAATTAGGAATCAAATACATCGATTATAAAGATCCTGAGTTTTTGAAAAAATTCTTAAACGAACAAGGTAAAATTTTACCACGTCGTATTACCGGTACTTCCCTGAAATACCAACGTAAACTGGGTCACGCTATTAAAAAAGCTCGTCAAATGGCTATTTTGCCTTACGTTACTGATTTATTGAAGTAATCTCAAAAAAATTTAAGCAATGAAAGTAATCTTAATAAAAGAAGTAGATAATTTGGGCGGAGCACACGAAGTAGTAGACGTACGCCCAGGATATGCGCGCAACTTTTTAATTCCTCAGAAATTCGCTATTGAAGCTTCTGCTTCCAATATGAAAATCCAGGAAGAGCGCCAGAAACAATTGGCTAAGAAAGAAGCTAAATTGTTAGAAAACATCGCCGCTGTAAAAGCTGCTTTGGAAACTACGGTTAAACTGACTGCTAAAGTTGGTGAAAACGGTAAAATCTTTGGTTCTGTAACTTCTATTCAATTAGCTCGTGCCATCCGTGAGCAAAGACAATTTGAGATCGACCGTCGTCGTATCTCTATTATCGACGAAATTAAAGAGCCAGGATCTTATAAAGCAAATATCGATTTCGGTAAAGACCACCAGGTTGAACTGACTTTCGACGTTGTCGCCGAGTAAGTACGGAAACTAAATAATTAAAGGGATCACTATCATTAGTGGTCCTTTTTTGTTACAGTATGTTTTGAATTCTTTAGCCGGTCGATCTACACACTCAGAATATAAAAAATGCCGCCTGCGTAAAGCAAAGGCGGCATTTTTTATAAAATAATATAATTAAATGTAAGAAAGTGCTTTTTGTACCATGTTTTTAGAACCTATATAAATCGGTACTCTCTGGTGCAATTCCGTAGGCGTTACATCCAGGACTCTTTCCTTTCCGGTAGAGGCCATGCCGCCTGCCGCCTCGATAATAAAGGCCATCGGGTTGCACTCATAAAGCAGTCGTAATTTGCCATTCGCGTTTTTCTTATCCGCCGGGTAGAGAAAGATGCCACCCTTGATCAGCGTACGGTGCAGGTCGGCAACCATAGAGCCTATGTACCGGTGGGAATAAGGGCGACCTTCATCTTTATTGTCTTCCATGCAATAATCCAGGAATTGAGCCGTGGCCGTTTCAAACTTACAGGTGTTGCCCTGGTTTAAAGAGTAGATCTTGCCATTTTCTTTAACCTGCATATTCGGGTGGGATAAACAGAATTCACCGATGGAGGGTTCCAGGGTGAAGCCATTTACGCCAAGTCGGGTCGCATAAACCATCATGGTAGAGCTGCCATAAATGACATAACCGGCTGCCATTAGCCGCGAACCTTCCTGTAAAAAATCCTCTGCAGTAACCGGTTGCCCAACAGGAGTAACCCGCTTATAGATAGCGAAAATAGTGCCTATAGGGGCATTTACATCAATGTTGGAAGAGCCGTCTAAAGGATCGAAAAGAACTACATATTTAGAGTTAATTGAATAGGCATCTTCAAAAGCAACAAAATCATCATTTTCTTCAGAAGCGATACCGGCACAATCATCACTGCGCTTCAGTACATTAATGAGCGTTTCATCCGCGTACACATCCAGCTTCATCTGTTCTTCCCCCTGAATGTTGGTAGCGCCGAACTGACCGATGATATCTACCAATCCAGCTTTATTTACCTGCTTGTTGATGATCTTACAGGCCAGGCCTATATCTCTTAAAAGAGAAGATAACTGCCCTGTCGCTTTAGGAAACTGGCGGGTCTGGTCAATAGTGAAATCATCAAGTGTAACTAATTTACGACTCATAATTATTTTTAATTATTGTATTTAAGGTTTGAACAAATATTTTTTACAATCAGCGGTCCTTCATATACGAATCCGGTATATACCTGCACGAGGCTGGCCCCGGCATCCAGTTTTTCCTGGGCATCGGCAGCCGTGAAAATGCCCCCTACCGCCATTATCGGGATCTTGCCCTGGCTCTTCTGGTGGATGTAGCGAATTACATTGGTAGCCTTATCTTTCACCGGTAAGCCACTCAGACCTCCAGCCCCTATAGCTGCTACTTTTCCCGGGTCTGTTACTAAGCCACTACGTTCGATGGTAGTGTTGGTCGCTACAATACCCTGTATTTTAGTGTTGTTAACAATGTCGATAATGTCGTCCAGTTGTTCCAGGGTAAGGTCCGGTGCTATTTTCAACAGGATTGGCTTTGATTGGCCTAGCTCACTATTGATAATTTGCAGTTTATTCAACAGTTTCTCCAGCGGTTCTTTTTCTTGCAATTCCCGTAAATTTGGCGTATTCGGGCTGCTAACATTTACAGTAAAGTAATCGACAACATCGTACAGCGCGCGAAAACATTTTACATAATCCTCATCCGCCTGCTCGTTCGGCGTCACTTTATTCTTGCCGATATTGCCCCCGATCACCACATCTGACTTTCTTTTTCTCAATCTCTCTGCCGCTGCAGCTACCCCGTCATTGTTAAAACCCATACGGTTGATCAGTGCCCGGTCCAGTGGTAAGCGGAATAGACGCGGTTTTTCATTGCCGGCCTGTGCTAATGGCGTCACCGTACCGATCTCGATAAATCCAAAACCCAGGGGAGCAAGATCATCTACAAATTTTGCATCCTTGTCAAAACCGGCAGCAAGTCCTACCGGGTTTTTAAACTTAATTCCCCAGAGTTCACGCTCCAGGTGTTCGGGGCTGGCACATTCTTTTTTAAGGAAGTTCCTGGCAAAGCCAATGCTCAAACTTCTGCGTAACATGCGCATCGCCCAGTAATGGATTTGCTCCGGGTCTTTTTTGAATAGAAAATATTTGATGAGTCCGTACATACAGAATGCAAAAATACAACATGACACTAATATCTTAAAATAATGTCAATGATTAGTTTTACGGGGTTTGGGGAATACTGTTTCCGCATCGGCTACCTAAGCTCAATAAAATGAATTAACTTTGCCCGGCAATTCTATTCTAATTTATGAATCCACAAGATCGTTATGCCTTAAGAGGCGTTTCTGCTCAGAAAGAAGAAGTACATAAAGCCGTAGCCGACCTGGATAAAGGTTTGTTTCCAAAGGCTTTTTGTAAAATATATCCTGATTATTGGGGCAATGACCCCGAATTTTGCAATATCATGCATGCCGATGGCGCCGGTACCAAATCGATCCTGGCTTATATGTATTGGAAAGAAACAGGGGACCTGAGCGTTTGGAAAGGTATCGCCATAGATTCTATCGTAATGAATATTGATGATATGCTGTGTGTAGGCGCCGTTGGGCCTTTTACCTATTCCAGTACGATCGGCCGGAACAAACACCTGATCCCGGGCGAAGTTATTGCCGCAGTGATCAATGGCTCACAATCTTTCTTTGATACCATGAAAGAATATGGTATAGACGTTCATTTCATGGGTGGAGAAACGGCTGATGTCGGCGATGTGGTCCGTACCATTATCGTGGACGGAACTATGGCTTGCAGGATGCCACGTAAGAAAATCATTACTACAGATAACATTGTTCCGGGTAATGTGATTGTTTCTTTTGCTTCCTTCGGGCAGGCGGTGTATGAAGACGCCTATAACAGTGGTATCGGTTCTAATGGGCTCACGAGTGCGAGACATGAATTATTACATCATGATTATGCGGCCAAATATCCCGAAAGCGTCGATCCTAACTTGCCGAAAGAAGTAGTATATAACGGTGCTTACCGTATGACGGATGCTACGGAAACTCCGCTGGATGCCGGGAAAATGATCCTTTCTCCTACGAGAACTTATGCGCCTTTATTGTTAAAGATACTGGATAAACATTTTGATAAAATAAACGGTATCATCCATTGCAGCGGCGGCGGGCAAACCAAATGTATGCACTACATGCCGGAAGGCTTAAGGATCGTAAAAAATAACCTGATCAGCGCACCGCCGATCTTCAGGATGATCCAGAAAGCGGCGGGTACGGATTGGCGGGAAATGTACCAGGTGTTTAATATGGGAATGCGCCTCGAGATCTTTACCGATCAGGCTACTGCCGAAGAACTGGTAACTATTGCGGCCAGCTTCAATATAGATGCGCAGATCAGCGGACGGGTTGAATCCGCTACGGGTAAAAACGAACTGATCATAGAGGGAGAGTTCGGTACCTATAATTATTAAGCTTTAAAATTTTGATATAAAAAAGATGTCCTGAATAAAAAGGGCAGATTTTTTTTATGTTACTGCATGATCGATAGGATAGGGTTATGCAGTTCTGCTCGTAGAATTAATTCCTTTCAGGCATGTTTGCTGTCTAAGCCTGTTTTATAAATGGCGGTTTTTTTCTATTCATTTTTGTGGATAAAAAAAACCGTAAATTAATTGGTATGAGTGTCTTGCGCCATCTATTGGCGTAGGGCACTTATACTTTTGTAACAATATTTTTTGTGACATCTTATAAAACTCGCATGATTATGAACAACCAATCCAAAGTTCCAAACGGTGGCGGCCAGGGCAGTAATTACCCCCTGGAACAGTACAGCGTCCAGCCTCCGAAGGAAGAAGATAAAAGCCCTTATTACAAAAGTGCGGCCCCTTCGCTGGCCCTCCCCAAAGGGGGAGGCGCCCTGAAGGGCATCGATGAAAAATTCTCTGTAAACG
>CAXYKQ010000274.1:0-2502 GCA_964277835.1 uncultured Edaphocola sp.
TTTTCTTTTTGATCCGCGGAAAGTGCCAGTTCAGCATTCATTCTTTCTGCAAGTCTTTTAGCGCGCATATCGGCGTTAGCCCTGGCTTCGGTACGGGTGATGCGCCCTGCTTTTGTTTGCTTTTGCTGTGCCACTACAAGCGTACTTGTCAAAGCAATACCTAATGCGGAAATCAAAAATATCTTCTTCATGATCATTGTTTTTCTGGTAATTGTAATATAAATATAGAAGCTTTTTTGTTGAAAAGGTTTAATCGGCATAAAAAAAATAACTTTTAAACCTGCCAATAAATTAAAAATGCAGGACAAAGCCGAGCAGCCCTTTAAAAAGCATCATCCCATCGATAACTAATAAGTAAAACAATAAAGATTGCCGCCGCTTCAGCAATTTCGGGAGCATCAGCAGCGATAGGAAAGGTAAAAGCGATAAAACTTTCGATCCGGGACTGAGCTCGTTTACAAGGAACAGGTCTGCCAGGTGCACCGCGCATAATAACAAGGATAGCGGCATAATAGTATGCTGCAAGGTCTTTTTAAACCCCAGTTTAGTGGGTATGGTAGATAAGCCCTTACTCGCATCTACCACATAATCTTTGATGTCAAAAACAATACTCAATATCAATACAAAAAGAAAATTTTCTGTAAAAAGTAAGGTAAAGGAAAATGCAGCCGGCACATTTAGCGATACACCGGCAACCGGCAATCCGGTGACCATGCCGGCCCAGGCCCAGGCTATGATCAGGTTTTTACCTCCCCTGATATTTCTGCCCGAAAACCGGCCGAATCCTATGTAAGAGAAACCAGCCGTTAAGGTGACGGAAAGGATCAAATAGTCCCTGGCGGTAAACTCCAAATGAAGCTCCTTAATAAATAGTTTATATGCGAGGAGGCTCAGGGCGAGAACATTGAGTACTTGCAGCCATTTTAATCTTTTGTAGTGGGTGTAATACCATAAGTTTCGCTGATAGTAAAACTGTTGTTTGGGCGCGGCGGTGTCATATCCCAGGTGGGCATAACGATAAGCATGGGTATAAAAAGTAATTACCGCGAGGAATAGCAACAGGAGCAGATCATAGTTAACAGGAAGCCTTAAAGTCTGGTAAGACTCCAATGCCATTCCTATCGCACACAATCCATAAAAATAGTTGCCAAAAAACAGGAATTTCAGGGCTTTCCTGTTCAAAATAAAAGTTCTTATCCCGCTAAAATAAAACACTTCCCGGTAAAATTTCACAACAAAAAAAGTGGTTTTTTATAAATTTGCTTAGAAATAGGAGATTTGTTTTTAAAATTCTTTGATTTATTTTGATTTTTAAAAAACTACACTTATCTTTGCACTCCAAATTTATAATTACATTTTCTAATGGCAAATCATAAAGCAACCCGTAAAGACGTAAGACAAGCTACAAAGCGTCGTGAGCGTAACAGATACTATGGCAAAACTACACGTAACGCCATCCGTAACTTATTGGCAACTTCTGAGAAAGAAGCAGCAACAGAAAAACTTCCTAAAGTTATTTCTATGATCGATAAGTTAGCTAAACGTAACGTTATTCACAAAAACAAAGCTAACAACTTAAAATCTAAATTGACTAAGAAAGTAAGCGTAATCGCTTAATTTTACTCAGTCTGAAATATTTTAGAGCCCGTACGCTTGCGTACCGGGCTTTATTTATTTGTATAAATAATATTTTTTGTTTAATATTATGTTCAGAAACCAACCTCTGAAATAATCTTGAACGAGAAACTACTACAGTTCATCTGGCAATTTGCGCTTTTCCAAACCGTCGGACTTAAGTTAAAAGACGGGCGGCTACTTACTATTATCAATCGCGGGCAGCTTAACCTGGATGCCGGACCTGATTTCAGCAATGCTAAGATCAGGATACAGGATACCATTTGGGCAGGTAATGTAGAACTGCATGTTAAAGAGTCCGACTGGTTAAGGCATAAGCATCACCTGGACCCTTCCTACCAAAATCTCATCCTGCACGTTGTATATATAGCCGACCTTGAAAAAGAACCGGGTAATTTCCCGGTGCTTGAGCTTAAGCCTTACATAAGCGAGGGTTTGATGGAAAATTATCACGAACTGATGAAGGCTGCAATTCCTGTTGCCTGTGTACACCGGCTGGCCCATGTCCCGGACCTGATATGGCGCGGCTGGTTGCAAAGAATGTTGCTGGAGAAATGGGAACTTAAATTCCGGCGCTGGCAAGAGGTACTGGACAGGGAGCAGGGGAGTTGGTTACAGGTATTCTACCAGGCATTTACCCGGAATTTCGGGGCTAAGGTAAATGATGATGCCTTTGAAGAGTTGGCAAGCATTACACCGCTTTCAGTACTGGGAAGGCACAAAAATAACCTGACCCATATAGAGGCTTTATTATTTGGTCAGGCTGGCATGATCCCACAGCAGCCGGAGCATCCTTACGAAATAGAGCTGAGCATACATTATGCTTTCTTCAGGCAAAAGTATGGACTTCAGCCTATGGAAGCCCGG
>CAXYKQ010000275.1:0-4497 GCA_964277835.1 uncultured Edaphocola sp.
CGATTCCGCGAAAGCCTTTATTTTTGCAGGAAATACTGCTCCCATTTTACCTCTGACCCAACATACGGCATTTGTCAAACAGCTTTCCTCGAGGCTGGGATTTGATTATTGCGGTATTGCCAAAGCAGAGCGACTTGATGAAGAGGCCCGGCACCTGGAGGCCTGGCTCAACAAGGGCTTTAATGGCAATATGGGGTATATGGAGCGTAATTTCGACCTCCGGGTTGATCCTTCCCGGCTCGTCCCCGGTGCGCAGTCGGTGATCACTTTATTATTAAACTATTACCCGGAAGAAAGCCAGGTGGCAGATGCCCCGAAGATCTCTAAATATGCTTATGGCGCTGACTACCATGAAGTAATACGCGAGAAGCTGAATGAATTCCTGTTCGAGATCCGGGCAAATATCGGGGAGGTAAACGGCCGTGGTTTTGTAGACAGTGCGCCGGTACTCGAAAGGGCCTGGGCCAGGCGCAGCGGCATCGGTTGGGTAGGGAAGAACGCCAACCTCATCACCAAACAGTCGGGCTCTTTCTTTTTTATTGCCACCTTGATTGTAGACCTCAAACTGGATTATGATGATCCTTTTGCGAAAGATTTTTGCGGTACCTGCACGAAATGTATCGATGCCTGCCCTACGGAGGCTATCCTTGCCCCGGCAATCGTTGACGGTTCCAAATGTATTTCTTACCTGACTATTGAATTGAAAGATGAGCTGATTGCGCCGGAATTTGCAGGTAAGATGGACAACTGGATGTTTGGCTGTGATGTCTGCCAGGATGTTTGTCCCTGGAACCGTTTCTCCAAACCGCACCAGCAGGAAGCCTTTAAGCCGATAGATGCCGTGTTAAACTTTACTTCCGGCGATTGGGAAGCGCTCAATGAAGATTATTTTAAACAATTACTCAAACGTTCACCCATAAAGCGCTCTAAGTGGAAGGGCATTCAACGCAATGTAACTTTCCTGAAAGAGCAACCTTAGTTATTGGAAAGACCGGTTTGCATCAATTCTTAATTTATCTTTGGGCCTGTTCTTTTAAAGCTTAACGATGAAATTTACCCTTGCATTAACTGCTAAAGATTATATTAATTACCAATTATTCCACTTTTCGACAAAGGACACTGCGGTTAAGCGCCGAAAGAAAAACAGTTTAATCATTGCCCTTGGCTTTCTTATTTTAGCTGCGTTCCAGTATTCGATGAATGAGGTTTCGGTAGCTATCGCCTTTGGCATCTTTGCAATCTTCTATTTTGTATATGCCCGGTACTATTACACCGTTTTAATCAAAAAAAGTCTTGAAAAAAGTATCACTATTGTCGTTGAACACAAGATAGGCAAATCTTCAACGGTTCAGTTTAATGAAGACGAGGTTAGAATTGTTTCCGATGCAGGCTACACGACTATATACATGAATGACCTAGAAAAAATTACAGAAACACCTGGTTATTTTTATCCGACCTTCAAGATATATGATACGCTTATCCTACCTAAATCACAAATTCAGGAGGTAACAGAAGTGCGCAAGTACTTCCAGGTATTATGCCATTCGCGGGGAATCGAATTTCAGGACCAGCTCAATTGGAAATGGAAGTAAAATGATAAAGTAAAGGCTGCTTATAATTCCATCAAATTACCCCTACAACTAGCTTTTGATTCGCTGATCAATTTGTATATTTGTGCCCGGTAAAATAAAAATAATTATTACGATATATGTCAACTACAGGAAAAAGAGTAATTAAGGCCCCAACCGGCAGCACATTGAATTGTAAAAACTGGGTTTCGGAAGCTGCTTACCGGATGATCCAGAACAACCTGGACCCGGAGGTAGCCGAGCGCCCGGAAGACCTTGTAGTATACGGCGGTATCGGGAAAGCTGCCCGGAATTGGGAAAGCTTTGACAAGATCCTGGAATGTTTGAAAAATTTAGAAGAGGACGAAACCTTAATGGTACAATCCGGGAAACCGGTCGGTGTGCTTCGTTCTCATAAAAATGCACCACGTGTACTGATCGCGAACTCTACCCTGGTCGGCAAATGGGCCAATTGGGAACACTTCCGCGAACTGGAAGCTAAAGGCCTGATGATGTACGGTCAAATGACTGCAGGCAGCTGGATCTACATTGGCTCCCAGGGTATTGTACAAGGTACGTATGAAACTTATTTATCCCTGGCCAATAAGCATTATAACGGCAGCCTGAAAGGCACCCTGAATGTTACCGCAGGGCTTGGTGGTATGGGTGGCGCTCAGCCATTAGCCATCACGATGAATGAAGGTGTGGCTTTAGTAGCAGAGATCGAACAATGGAGAATCGATAAGCGTATCGAAACCCGCTATTGCGATGAAAGCTACAGTGATATCAAAGTAGCGGTAGATCGCGCCCTGGCAGCAAAAGCCAGTGGCGAAGCGGTTTCTATAGGGGTTTGTTGTAATGTAGTAGATTTATTACAATACCTGATCGACAATAAAATTGTACCGGATACCCTGACCGACCAGACTTCGGCGCATGATGAACTGATCGGCTATTTCCCCGAAGGACTTTCTGTAGCGGAAGCCAATGCTTTACGCGAAAGCGACCCGGAAACGTATCAATCGCGTTCCCTGGACACCATGGCCCGCCACGTACGCCAGATGCTGGAATTACAGCAAATGGGGGCCATCACCTTTGACTATGGTAACAACCTGCGCGGCCAGGCTAAAGATAAACGTGGTGTGGAAAATGCGTTTGACTTCCCGGGATTTGTTCCTGCTTATATCCGTCCTTTGTTCTGCGAAGGAAAAGGGCCGTTCCGCTGGGTAGCTTTAAGCGGCGATCCGGAAGATATTTATACCACCGATAAGGCACTGGCAGAATTATTCCCGGAAAATGAAGGCCTGCAACGCTGGTTAACAATGGCTAAAGAAAAGATCTCGTTCCAGGGCTTACCTTCCCGTATATGCTGGTTAGGTATGGGCGAAAGAGAAAAAGCAGGTCTTTTATTCAACCAGTTAGTGAAAGAAGGTAAAGTAAAAGCACCGATCGTTATTGGCCGCGACCACCTGGATTGTGGTTCTGTAGCCTCTCCAAATCGCGAAACGGAAGCAATGAAAGACGGTTCTGACGCGGTAGCCGACTGGCCGATCCTGAATGCGCTGATCAATACAGCAGGTGGTGCGAGCTGGGTGAGCTTCCATCATGGCGGTGGGGTAGGCATGGGCTATTCCCTGCATGCGGGTATGGTAATCGTTGCCGATGGCTCCGACGATGCGGAAGAGAGACTAAAACGCGTTTTGCACAATGATCCCGCTATGGGCGTACTGCGCCATACCGATGCCGGTTATGAAGAGGCAACCGAATATGCCGATAATTTCGGTCTTAATATATGGTAAGCACCAAATTTTGAATAATTTATGAATGGCGGACTGATTTTCAGCCGCCATTTTTCTATATTTAAACTTTAATTCAGCAAGAAAAATGAAGAAAATAATTATCGGGGCTATCGCTGCTTTTATAGCAGTAACACCCATAAACCCGGTATCCGCGCAGGGAAAGACGAAAACGAATAAGCAAAAAACGGTAGACCAAAATTCGCTACTGTGGAAGATCAGCGGGAACGGGTTGAAGCAACCATCCTATGTTTTCGGCACCGTTCACCTTATCTGCCGGGAAGATTACTTCTGGAACCCGGTAATGGAGGATGCGTTTAAAAGCGCAGAAAAGATCTGTATGGAAATGGACATGGACGATCCCAGCCTGCAGATGACCATGGCTACGGGTATGATGGACCAATCCGGGAAAAAACTATCCTCGTATTTTACGCCCGAAGATTATAAAAGGCTTGAGGCCTACGCATCTGAACGGGTCAAAGAAGTACCGGTAAGCTTCCTGGAAATGATGAAACCGGCTGCGGTATGGACCGTGCTGGTAATGCTCCAATATAATTGCCCGGAGGTTAAATCTTACGAAGGGGAACTGGTCAATAAGGCTAAGGAAAGCAATAAAGAAATCCTGGGCCTGGAAACGGCCGATGAACAACTGGATTTCCTATTGGGCATGCCGGACTCTGAAGTGATAGAAGCGATCAACGATATCGTACAAGGTAAGGATAAGGCAGAGCTGGACGCACAATTTACCGATATGATCAACGCTTACAAGAAGCAGGAACTCAACCGGCTGTACGAACTCAGCGACCTGGAAACGGCCATGAAAATGGATAAAGTGAAATTCCTGGACAACCGTAACCAAAACTGGATCCCTAAAATGAAAGATATGATGGCAAAGCAGGCCACATTCTTCGCGATAGGTGCGGCGCATTTACCCGGCAAGACCGGGGTACTTGAGTTACTGAAGACGGCGGGTTATACAGTTGAGCCGGTGAAATAGATTGTGGCGAAAGAATAAAAAACCTTATAGGTTATACAAAACAAAAGTGGACGCTTAAAGCATCCACTTTTGTTATTTTATAAATAAGTTGATTATTTCTTAATGTACATAACTTCTTTTACCGCTTTTACCGTCTTGG
>CAXYKQ010000276.1:0-3176 GCA_964277835.1 uncultured Edaphocola sp.
TTCTTAGGAGCTGCCGCCTTCTTGGGCGCTGCTGCTTTTTTAGGGGCTGCTGCTTTTTTAGGAGCTGCCGCCTTCTTAGGAGCTGCTGCCTTTTTAGGAGCTGCTGCTTTCTTTGAAGTTGCCATAATACTTACTATTTATTGGGTTAGAAAAAAGTTCGTTTTATATATTTTGTTCAAATATATGGCAAAATAAATTTCCAAGCAAATATTATGCTTCTGCAGTTGCAGCTACTTCGCTAACAGATACAAAAGTTTTTGTTCTTGTTTTTCTGAACTGAACGATACCGTCCGTCAAAGCGAAAATGGTAAAATCTTTACCTAAACCAACATTCTCACCAGGGTGGAACTGGGTACCACGCTGACGAATGATGATGTTTCCGGAGATGGCTGGCTGGCCACCGAAAATTTTAACGCCTAATCTTTTGCTACGTGAATCGCGACCGTTCTTTACGCTACCTTCACCTTTCTTATGTGCCATTTCGTATAATTTCTTTTAATGGTTAATTACTAATGCTTAAACAATTATTAAGCGATATCAACGATTTTAATTTTAGTCAAAGACTGACGATGACCATTTAATTTTTGATATCCTTTACGACGTTTTTTCTTAAAAACTAAAACTTTATCACCTTTTTCGTGTGCTACAATTTCAGCTTTAATTACGGCTTTAACTGCAGATCCAACTGCAATTTTACCATCGTTACTTGTCATTAAGACATCAGAAAATTCAACATTTTCACCTGCATTTCCTGCCAGGCGGTGTACATAAAGTTCATCGTTTTTAGCTACTCTGAACTGCTGTCCTGCTATTGTTACAACTGCAAACATGCTCCAAAAATTTTGCGCAAAATTAAAGACTATTTATCAAACAGACAAATTATTTTTTAATGTTTTTCTCCGGCTCTTGATGCCAAAAGCGGTCCAAATCTTTAATTATTGCTTGATTATCAATATCCTGCATACATTTAAAATGCTTTTTGGGACAGGCTCTGTACCCAATTTTACTGCAGGGCCTGCAAGATAAGGAATTTACTTCAGCTATGGTATACTTTGGACTAATGGTATCTTTTAAATTATTTGCACCGTAGTAAGGAAACATACCCAGCCAGGGCGTCGTGTTGCCCCAAAGGCTGATCAGTGGTTTTTGAAAGGCCGCTGCTATATGCATCAATCCCGTGTCATTACTCACCACCACCCTCGCTTTCCGCACCAGGTCAGCCGATTCCATCAGGCTGAACTTGCCACAGGCATTATAAACCTTATCAGGATCTGCAGCGGCTATTGCTTCCGCAAGCGGACGGTCTTCCGGTCCTCCCAACAAGATTACCGGGTAACCGCATTGAGCGACAAAATCCTTCCATTTATTTTCGGGAAATTGCTTGGTAGCGTAAGAACCTCCCACCACACAGGCGACATAGCCCATCCAGTGTCCCATAGGAATATCATCCTTCGAAGTTTCCTTATCCCCAGGGATAAAAAAGTCAAGCCCGAGCCCGTCATTGACCACGCCCAGTGGCGCTACCGTTTCAAAATAACGCTCCACGATGCTTACCGGGGGCATCAGGTTCCATTTGAAATTAACATAAAGCCATTTGCTGACGTTTAGTTTGTTGAAACTATAGGTACGCCGTACCTGAAGCGCCTTTTTAAACCGCAGGGTACGCAGGTTGTGATGCAGGTCAATAAGCACATCAAAATCCAAAGCTTTAAGCTCGGTAATATTCTGCTGCACCTCTTCCGACAGCAAATGTACCTTATCAATATAGGGATTGGCCGCTACGACACTCAGAAATGATTTTTTGGTAAAAAAATGCAGTTCGGCATCCGGATATTTCCGCTTCACACACCGGATCACCGGAGTGGTAAGTACGATGTCACCTATAGAGGAAAAACGGATAATAAGTATTTTACGTATCGGCCTGGACCTGGAAACCTTCATATATCATGTAATAATGAAGACAAAAGAAGCATAAAAAAACAGAATAGCCAAAAGACGATCCTGTTTCTTATCCTTATTGTCCGATGTGGACTCAATGCCGCCTTTTCTGTTTCTTTTTCCTCCCGATATAAATCACTACCCCGGTTACCGGCAAGGTAGCTACTAACAGGCTCATCAGGAATGCCAGTATTTTTCCCGGCAAGCCCCAGATACCACCCGTATGAATGTCATAATTCATACGCATTACCTGGTCGGCGAATTTTGCGTCTTTCGGCCTGCCGTAAATATGGTTTACAGACAGTTCTTCAGCGGTATATTGGTTGAAGAAACGGTAATCGGTCTTCCAGTAAGTGCCGGACTCTGTATTGGTCGCTACCTCTAAACTTGCGCTGTCTGAGGCAGCGGGATGAAATTCCGCTGACACAAGATCTTTTTGACCCAGGAACAGCGTTTGATACAGCTGGTCGATCACGACTTCTGTACTGGTGTCCGGTATTCCCCTAACGGATAAGGGTTCCTCGTATACCAGGCTTTTCTCACCACCCATTAACTTATAATAGCCTTTGGCAAACCATTGAAAGCCCCATACCAAACCGGTGATCACAAATATAATTGCAACAAAAGAGGCATAAAACCCGACAATATTGTGCAGGTCATAATTTTTACGACGCCATTTGGTTTCCTTTTTCCATCGGAACCACCGCCGCTGCCGCCAGGCTGCTTTATTCTTCGGAAACCATAAAATGATTCCCGAAATGACCATTACAAAGAATATCAGCGTAAACACCGCAACTACCGGCTGGCCGATCTCCGGCGGCAGCCAGAGATAAAAATGCCCATTCAGTATGAAACGGAAGAAACCTGCATCCCGGTCTACAACTTTCAGGGTTTTGCCGGTGTAGGGGTCCAGGTAAACTGAATAATAATAGCTAGGCTGATAATGATAAAACGTTGCTTCTACAGCACGGTCTGCAGCAAAATACTTAAGCGAATGCAAGGCCTTCCCCGGCAGCTGCTGCTGTGCCAGCGGCAATAATTGCGAAGGCAACAAGAAAGGCTTATCCTGCTTTTCCACGAAACGATAAGGCTGCGTAGCATCCTGCAGTTCCTCCTGGAAGGCGTAAAGGCAACCGGTGATGGCTATGAGGAATACAATAACTCCTGACAATAGTCCGAACCATAAATGCACCTTTCCGATGCGCTTCTTCCACTTGCTCATCCTTAGAATTTAAAGC
>CAXYKQ010000277.1:0-7529 GCA_964277835.1 uncultured Edaphocola sp.
TCAGGGTCGATATCTACCCCTTTAAATTCGAAGTCTTTAAGGTCCAACGTACTATTGGCACGATCATCGTAGAAGTAGATGGCCTCAGCCCCACGCTCCTGTGCATTCAATATTGTTGGCTTAAGGATGCGGGCAATATTGTTATCAGTAATATTATCGTTTGGCAGCGCCAGCGTCCAGGGGGCATGCGCTTCATTTACTTTGGGGATCAGGTAAGCGGTGTTATCTTCCGTAGGCGCAAAAGGCATCGGGAGCACATCTTTATTGAGGTGCAGTGCCTTTCCCTCTACATAGAATTTAGATTCCACAGAAAGCTGGCGGCCTACCGGGAATTTAAAGCTGCTGCGATAGCCTACAGTACCGTACCGAATGAGGCCAAGTTGCTGCATTCTTTTCTCAAGGTGCCCTGAGAGGTTTTTGTAACCCGTAGTGCCCATAAGGCGGCTATTGTAACGGGGTTGTACCAGTTCCTGGAGATCGGCCCTCAAGTTTTGGACCAAAACTTCGTTAGTGGGGATGGGACTGTTATTGGATGTGCCTAATAGGTTTTTCAGAATCTGGCTTTGGCCTTTAAAGCCAAAAAAAGGAGCTATAAATAATAATAGGGCAATTTTACTTTTCATGCGCTGTTACAAGTCGAATGCGGTCTGCTTATCGGGTAATCCAAGCAAATCCATAGTGTATTGTGTTGCTTTTCAAATTATAAACGTTAAAAACGCTGTTGATCGTTTCTCAACAGCGTTTTTAACATTTGATATCATTGATGATTAACTGTTCTTTTTCTTTTTAAGTTTTTTCAGATCCACCTTGCTTTCATTACCTCGGATGAGGCGGTTGATATTTTTATGATGGGTGAGGATGACCAATAATGCTGTGGAAATGGCAAATAAGGTATAAGCCGTTTCCTGCCCTTTAAAAATAAATAACAACAATACCGGGAAAGCGATGCTCGCGGTAATGGAGCTTAAAGAAACATAGCGGGTCAGTAAAAGCATGATAAGGAAGACAGCCACCAGGCACAAGGCAACAATCCACTGAATACCGAGTATCATGCCGAATAAAGTAGCAATACCTTTACCACCTTTAAAGCCCGCAAATAAAGGGAAGATGTGACCGATGACCGCAAGAAGGCCTAATGCAACCTGTAAATTGGTAAAGGCATCATTCGTATCATTCACGGCATATACGGAAAGATAGGCGAGTTTAACCGCCATAAAACCTTTCAGCATATCAATGATCATTACCGCGACCCCTGCTTTTTTGCCGAGAATTCTAAAGGTATTGGTGGCGCCGGCATTACCGCTTCCATGCTCCCGTATGTCCAGTCCAAAATATTTTTGGCTTACCCAGACTGCGGTGGGAATAGACCCGATTAAATAGGCAATCGCCAATAGGAATACTTCATTCATCATTAAATGCTCCGATAAATTCGACCAAAAGTAATCAAATAATTCTAAAAACCTGTAAATGTTAACTTAATGTTTCTGGCTTTAGGCCTAATTGAGTAAAGGTCAACTGTTTTTTAATAAAATATTTAACAATGACACTTTGGGCAAACACACCCGAAATGCTATGCCCCTTCTTAAGTGCTGCTCTTGCCGCCTTTCGCTGACGAAGCCAGTAGGGCAATGTAGTGTAAAAGCTGTAATGGGCTTTGAGCACGGCCAGTATATTTTTGAAATTCCCTTTTCTTAAGTAGGGAAGGCAGGATACGCCATCTAAAATCATCCGCCAGGGGATGAGCCATAACAACTTGCCTGCCTGCTCGTTTTTCACGAGAATGGCCAGGTTGTTCCGGTAATTATAAAATGTCTTTTGAGGACTGCCATAAGAGATAACACTTCCTCCAACGTGGAATACGGTTGAATTGCCTATAGCACCGATCGTATAGCCATTGTTTTGTAAACGCCAGCAAAGATCGATTTCCTCCATGTGGGCGAACAGAGCTGTGTCCAGTCCACCGGCTGCATTATAGGCAGCCGCGCGCACCATAAAACAGCCTCCCGAAGCCCAAAAGACTTTGACATTATCATCGTATTGTCCGCAATCTTTTTCTAAATGATCAAAAACACGGCCTCTGCAGAACATATAGCCCCATTTGTCCATGAAGCCTCCGGCAGCACCGGCATACTCAAATAATTCGGGTTCTTTCCAGTAGCGCACTTTGGGCTGCAGCGCCCCGAGCTGCGGATCTTTTTCCATCGCCTCAAGCAGCGGGGGGAACCAGTTGTCCGTTACCTGGAAGTCGGCACTTAAAAGGACAAAATACTTGGCGGTTATCTTTTCCAGGGCCGCGGCGTAACCACCGGCAAATCCCAGGTTTTTCTCTAAACGAATCAGCTTCACCGAAGGGAAATGCGCCTGAATATAATCAGCCGTATTGTCCGGTGAAGCATGATCTACAAGGACTACATCATATCCTGATGCCGCCTGCTCAACTATTTTAGGTAAGAACAGCTTGTGCCATTCCAGACTATTGTAACTTAAAATTACAACAGCGGTCAGGGTGTTACAAACTATCACTTAAAAACTACTTATACTTAGGTTCGTACAAAGAGCTTTCATTAACCGGGACCTTTTCTTTTTGATTTACAAACTTATGGTTATAAAGATTGTAACATCCGGACCAGGCAAAAATGAAAATACCAAAAAAGCCTAAAAGAAAGAAGAATCTTGAAGAACGGGGTTTGCTTAATTTAATATCCAGCTCGTTATTCAGTTCTTGTATCTCTAAATTTTTGTTGTGTGCCATCTGTTGATTGTTAAAGCAAATTTAATTGCTTGCAAATTTAATAGAATTTGCCGCAACCTGCAAAGCTTTCTCGGTAATTATTTTACAGCAGATTAATAAAGGCGGTCATATTATTGTTAATCTCGGCCCTGTTCTCACTGCGGTTAGCCTTAGTGATTTTTTCAAATACGTCGGTCATCTTTTTGAATTTCTCAGCCTGGGCCGGATCATTATTGGTGACTACCAGTTGCTCTTTCTGATAAATGATCGTCTGGCGCATTAAAGCATTAAAACGCTCGTAGGAAGACGCTCCGTCTTTCGTGTTTTTGGTTTGATTATACGCCTTTTGAAGTGCTACAAAATCGCTTTTAGGAACACGTTGCGTTCTGGCGTCCTGGGTTTGTGCTGTAGCCACTTGTGGTAAAACAGCTGCAGTACCGGAAAGCATTAATGCTACTACTAAAGATTTAATCATATACATATTGAACGGGTTTTTAAACATCAAATATACTTTATTTTATTTATTATAATCCTCAATTAGAGGTTAATTGTTACCGATTTGCTGCCTGTTGATAGCGGTTAAAAAGCCGGATCGTTTCTGCAGCTTCTTTTACATCATGCACCCGTAGCATATTTGCCCCATTGTTCAAGGCCAGCATCTGTAAAGCGGTAGTGCCGTTGAGCGCCTCTTCCGCCCCTGATTGCAGTACCTTATAGATCATCGATTTCCGGGACAAACCTGCCAGCAAAGGCAACTGTAGCAGCTCAAAGCTCCTCAGGTCCCGCAAAAGGCTGTAATTCTGATCGATCGTTTTTCCAAACCCGAATCCGGGGTCGAGCATAAGTTCCTCAATACCATAGGCCCTGGCCAATTGCACTCTTTGGTTCAAAAAATCGAAAACTTCCGTAACAATCGATTCATATACCGGGTTTTGCTGCATCGTTTCAGGCGTTCCTTTCATATGCATCAATATATAAGACACCTTTAAATAGGAAACGGTTTGAAACATTTTTTCATCCATTAGCCCGGCGCTGATATCGTTGACCAGCAATGCACCTGCTTCAACCGCCGCCCGGGCTACCGAAGCATAAAAGGTATCTACCGAAATGAGCGCTTGCGGGAATCTTTTCACAATGGCCTCAATCGCAGGGACTACTCTCTGTATTTCTGTTTCCGCCCCCACGAGCGTGGCCCCGGGCCTGCTGCTTTGCCCACCCAGATCTAATACATGAGCGCCTTCCGCGAGCATTTTTTCAGCCAGGAGTAATGCCCCGGTCACGCTATTGTTATTTCCTTTGGTGTAAAAAGAGTCCGGGGTAAGATTGACGATACCCATGATTTTCGGGCTGTCGAAATTAATTAAGGTGCCGCCAAGGTTTATGGATGGAATCATACATCAAATTTGATGTTTTTTTCTGAATTCTTTAAGCATATTTTAAACCTATTTACCAGGCTTTAGTCTGAATGATATTGTATGACCTGAAAACGTTTTAAATGATGAGCAAACTAATTTACACTTCGATTGTTTTATGCTTAGTAGTCGCTTTGAGCAGCTGTACCAAGTATTCTTTTCAACCCATGCACCGCAAAGTTGTGGGCACCTGGAGCTTTGAAAAAGTAAAGCATCGTCCCGGTTTTTTAAAGGGAAGCATGGATGTCACTAAAAACTTTGCCAATTGGGAATTTACCTTCCTGGATAACGGTACTGCAGAAGCTTATAATGTAACGAGCCGGGAAAGCAAGTCCGGTAGCTGGCAAATGGAAGAATATATAGATACTTATTATGACGAAGACGGTACCAGTACTTCTACGTCTGAGTATGTGCTCCGTTTTTACCTGAGAGATAGCCGTGGGAGGGAAGAAACTTATGTATGGAACGTGGGGTCGATCACTGCAAATCGCCTGAGAGCCAGCGAATATATGGGTGATGAATCTTATACTTATGTAATGGCAAGAAAATAGGCTGTTGAAAGCAAGTATATAAAAAAGACCAGGTGTTTACAACATCTGGTCTTTTTTTCCGGCGAGCAGGTAGAGGGCAGCCATGCGGACGGCCACACCGTTCTCGACCTGGTCTAATATGATCGCGTTTTTGCTATCGGCCACATCCGAGCTCAGCTCGACGCCCCGGTTGATCGGGCCCGGGTGCATGATCACGATTTCTTTATCGATACTTTGCAGTAAATTTTTATTGATTCCGTAATACATAGCATATTCCCGGAGCGAAGAAAACAGGGGCTTACTCTGGCGTTCCAGCTGTATACGTAATACATTAGCCACATCACACCATTTCAGTGCTTCTCTGATATCGTACATAACGCCGACCCCCAGGCTTTCAATATGCTTGGGAATCAAAGTGGGCGGGCCGCAAACCACTACCTGCGCACCCATTTTGGTCAGGCAATAGATATTGCTGAGGGCTACCCGGCTATGCATGATGTCGCCTATGATCGCAATCTTTTTACCTCTGAGGCCACCCGTTTTTTCCTGTATGGAAAAGCTGTCCAGCAAGGCCTGGGTAGGATGCTCGTTGATACCGTCACCGGCATTAATGATGCTCGCATTGATATGCTGCGCCAGGAAGTGAGGGGCTCCGCTGGCAGAGTGGCGCATGACTACCATGTCCACTTTCATAGACAAAATATTTTTTGCCGTATCGATCAGGGTTTCCCCTTTAGCTACCGAACTGCTGGAAGCGGCAAAATTTATGGTATCGGCACTCAGTCTTTTCTCCGCGAGTTCAAAGGAAATGCGGGTGCGGGTTGAATTTTCAAAAAACAGGTTCACAACTGAAGTGTCTCTTAGGGTGGGTACCTTTTTGATCGGTCTTTGTAATACTTCTTTAAACTGTGCTGCTGTTTTCAGGATCAGCTCAATGTCTGAAGGAAGTAACTCTTTAATACCTAAAAGATGTTTTACAGATAGTGACATATTTATATTTTCAGCGCTTTTTTATATTATAATAAAATAACTTCGTCTTTGCCATCCCTTTCTTTCCAAAGGACTTTTACTTTTTGGTTGTCGATCACGTCTACCGCCATGCCTACATAATCGGGTTGAATAGGGACTTCCCTGTTGAACCGGCGATCGATCAGTACTAAAAGTTCTACATGAGCGGGACGGCCGTAATCCAGCAGAGCATCCAGGCCGGAGCGGATGCTGCGACCGGTATAAAGCACATCGTCCACGAGGATGACGTGTTTGCCCTCGATGTTGAAATCCAACTGTGTTTCAGATACCTGGAGCAATTGTCCTTTTTCGTTGAAATCGTCGCGGTAAAAGGTGATGTCCAATTTCCCATATTCAATTTTAGTATCCGGTAAGAAAGACTGTACTTTCTGATGAATCCTGTCTGAAAGAAAGATCCCTCTGGGTTGCAGCCCGATAATGACCGTGTTCTCGAAATTCAAATGATTTTCCACCAGCTGGTAAGCCAGCCGGGTGAGGGTAATGTCCAGATCTTTTTGGATAAAAAGGGGTTTCATTTTTTCGTATACGTTTAAGGTGCTAACCTGGATTTTTGCCAAAGCAGGTCTTCTTTTTCAAATAAGATCCGGTCATGGAGCCGGCTGCTTCTTCCCTGCCAGAATTCTACTGAAATCGGGCTTAGTGCATAACCTCCCCAATGTTTCGGCCTGCTGATATTGCCGCTCCGGTACAGTTCCTCCACGCGTTGTTCCAGTATCGCTCTGGACGCAATTTTACTGCTTTGCGGCGAGGCCATAGCGCCGATCTGGCTGCTCACCGGCCTGGAGTAAAAATATTCGTCGGATAATTCAGGGCTCACCCTGCCGATAAGCCCCTCCACGCGCACCTGCCTTTGCAATTCGGGCCAGAAGAACAATAAGGCCGCATTATTGTTGGTGGCCAGATCCAGGCCTTTATTACTTTTGTAATTGGTGTAAAAAATAAACTGCCCGCTTTCCAATCCTTTCAGTAATACAATGCGGGCGTGGGGCCGGGAACGTTCATCAACGGTAGCCAGGGTCATGGCATTGACCTCAGTGCAATCGGCGTGTTCCGCCTCTTTAAACCATTTGGCAAAAAAAAGGACAGGGTCATCGCCGGTCTCCTGCTCATTTAGCGAGGATAGGCTATAATCCTGTCTTATTGCAGCAATATTTTTGGAAAAACTATCCATTTCTATTTAGCTTGCTCGAATTTTCGGAATGATTATTTCAGGTCTGAAGTATCCAGATACTTATACATTACCCAGATCAGCAAAATAACCCCGAAAATGGTCAGGCCGTAAGCCGAATATTCGCCGATTTTATCTCCGATCTTGTAGAAAGAATTAAGTAGTACAGATTGCATTGTTATGTGATTTATGTGCCTGCAAATTTACTTATTAGTTTTTATATAAAAAAGGTATAAGCAAATACAATATACTTATACCTTTTACGCTGATTTGCGGAATGATAATTTTTATTTCAGGTGCGTATCCATCGCATGGTAAACCCGCTTGTCGGTAGCACTTGTTGCACTATGTACAAACGCGACAATATGTACGTGGTCCAGGTTCCAGTTTTTGTGGCGGAACGGGTTACTTTCGCTTAAATCTACCTTGAAGTTGTAATTGCTTTCATAAACACGGCCGGCAACTTTTGTCGGCAGGCTGTCCAGGATCAAAGCGCCGTTGACCGGCGTAATCGCCTGGCGATATACATGGCGGTAGGTATAATTTTCGATGAGCGGCACGATCTGGTTGTCGACGATACTGTCTTCGATCAGTAAGATGGTCAGGTATTGCGGCTCGGAAACATTTTCCGTATAGGCAAGCTTCACTTTGATGTTGTA
>CAXYKQ010000278.1:0-3773 GCA_964277835.1 uncultured Edaphocola sp.
GCCCGTCTTCCTCGGTGACAAAAACCAGGTACAATTCAATTCCCACCGGCCATACGCCATAAGTAGCCAGGCCAAGGGCATGAGGCTCTCCTTTGATAATTGCATATACAACACTGGCTTCTGCATAAGCTGCGGGTACCTGTATGTTCAAAAGAGTCTTAGGTCGAGGGTCGTTATAGAGTTTGTCACAGTTGAACCAGCCAAATCCGGGCAACTGCATATCGTAAGTCCTGCCCTGCTCACCCATAGCAACCGTCCAGATCATTGCCGGCTCCCAAACCAGGTTGCCATCGGTAAAAAAACCATCCCAGGCCGTCATTTGGTAATCATAATTACCGGTCAGTAAAGTATAGGCCTCCAGATTGATCGCGCAGCTTATGCTTAAAGGTTCGCCATTTTGCTTTACATTGATGTAAAACTGTCCACCCGTTTTCATGGGTTCCAGCTCACCACCCGAATTTCTCCCCATGGTCGCTTTATTAGCGATCAGCATATCTGCGGTATTAAATGCCTCATAAAACTCTAGCGTCACAGTCCCGCTAACCGGCTGACCGTTTTTACGCAGGCAGGTCCCATCCAGGTACAATCGGGTCCCATTCCTGGAAATAAATAAAAAACTGGTATCTGCAGCATCAAAATCCCTGGTTTCCAGCAGACTTCTGAAACCGGCTTCCGTCATTTGCTGGAACTTTTCAGGGCTCGTTGGGATATCCTCGTTCTCTTCGCCACTTTTTTTATCGCAAGCTGAAAAAATGGACAAGCACAGCAACAATGGAACAATAAACCGAAGTCCCCAATCATGGAGTTCTAATAGTCTTTTTTGCATATTTTTTTGTTTTTGTTTACTCAAATATAACATTTTTTTATGTAAAATGAAATAGTCGAGGTGATTTGATCTACAAAAACAATTAATTTACAATATAATGACATTGAGCACTATAAAAGCGCCTCCAGAATTTCTTTTAATTCGTACTCGGTTTTCACCAATACATCACGGGGCTTACTGCCTTGTGCCGCCCCTACGATACCTGCTGCTTCCATCTGGTCCATAATCCTGCCGGCACGATTATAGCCCAGGTTAAACTTTCTTTGCAACATTGAAGTAGAGCCGCTTTGGGAGTTAACGATCATGTGCGCGCATTCTTCGAACATTTTATCGCGGCGGGAGAGGTCAATATTTTTTTCTTCAATACCTTCATTCTCAGCGCCTTCGTATTCCGGCAACTCAAATGCAGTTGGGTATCCCTGCTGGTTACCGATAAACTCAACAATTCTTTCCACTTCCGGCGTATCGACGAAGGCACACTGGAGACGGATCATATCACTACCGTGAGACACCAGCATATCTCCACGACCGATCAGCTGATCGGCGCCGCCGGCATCTAAAATTGTCCGGCTGTCGATCTTGGAGGACACCCTGAAGGCCATACGCGCCGGGAAGTTAGCCTTGATAATACCGGTGATCACATTTACAGAAGGGCGCTGCGTAGCCACGATAAGGTGAATACCGATCGCACGTGCCAGCTGCGCCAGGCGGGCAATAGGCATCTCCACCTCTTTACCTGCCGTCATGATCAGGTCTGCGAACTCATCAATGACCAGCACGATGAAGGGTAAAAACTTATGGCCGTCCTGCGGGTTCAGCTTACGCCTGATAAATTTGTCATTATACTCTTTAATATTCCGGGCACCGGCATCTTTCAATAATTCGTACCGGTTATCCATCTCGATACACAGCGCATTCAGGGTGTTGATTACTTTCTTGGTATCGGTGATGATGGCCTCTTCTTCGTTAGGTAGTTTCGCCAGGAAATGCTTTTCGATCAGTTTGTAAATTGACAATTCTACTTTCTTAGGATCGACCATAACAAACTTCAGCTGGGACGGGTGCTTTTTATAGAGCAGCGATACCAGGATGGCATTAATACCTACCGATTTACCCTGTCCCGTGGCACCGGCCATCAACAAGTGCGGCATCGTAGCCAGGTCAACGATATAGTTCTCATTATCGATCTTTTTACCCAGCGCGATCGGCAAGCTCATTTTGCTATGGACAAACTTTTCACTTTCCAGTAAAGCTCGCATGGATACAATCTGTTTATTCGCATTGGGCACCTCGATACCTATAGTTCCTTTACCGGGAATCGGCGCGATCATACGGATCCCTAAAGCCGCAAGGCTGAGGGCAATATCATCTTCCAGGTTCCTGATCTTGGAAATGCGAACCCCTTCTGCCGGTACGATTTCATACAGCGTTACCGTGGGTCCTACTGTCGCCGAGATGCGTTGGATTTCTATACCAAAACTTCTGAGGGTAGCAATGATCTGGTTTTTGTTGCGTTCCAGTTCTTCCCGGTCAAAAGAGATATCACTTTGCGCAAATTGCTCTAAGAGATCAAGTGTAGGATATTTGTAGCGGCTGAGTTCGAGAGAAGGGTCGTAAGGCTCCATATTGCCCGTTACCGTTCCCACCTCGTTAGCGCCTACGGCTTCCTCCGCGACTGTAGTAATTATAAAATCGTCTGCCACAGGCTCCTCCTTGCCGGACTGAATGATTTCGAGCGCTGTAGGATCATATTTTGTTGTTTCCGGGATCTCAGGTTCTTCCTCCAGCTCCGGTAGTTCGAGGTGCAGGGCGCCGTTGGCCAGCGGGCTTGCCTGCGCCGGGGCCGCAACAGGCGACAGGATCACATGATCCGGGAATTCCAGGTCGATCTCCTCCGGTTCGTCCATCAAAAAATCAGCTTCGTCATCTTCCTCCCCTGCTAGAGCCTTTTCTTCTTCCATTTCTACTAATTTCATACCCAGTACATCATTCAGCGTTGCCGGGTCTTCTATCTTTTTGGGTACAAAATCTTTGGATAAAGAGTTAGGTTGGTATTCACTGTTCATAAAGACCGGGACATCTTCGATATCCGGATGTGTAGCACCAGTATTTTGAAAAATATAAGGCTCCGGATCCGGTTCGTTCAATAATTCATCATTTTCCTTCGTCGGGGATTCCATGGATTGCTTCGCGATGATCTTTGCCTTTTTCAAAAACGGTTTAATGTCTAAATTGAAAACAATAAACGCGAATATTGCCGCTACGGTGAGCAATACCAATACTGTTCCTATTTTACCCGCAAAGTTTTGCGTCCATTCTACCACAGATGTGCCTAAAGCGCCGCCGAAGGGGAAGGCACTATCTGCAAAAACAAAAGCAAGTAAGGGACTGACAAAAAGGAAAGCAAGGGCCATCCAGCGCAGCCATTTCGAGGTTTTGATATATGTGCTGCCATAAAGCATGTTAATTCCTTTGGCCATTACCCATAGGGTAAAGATCACGGCAACAATACCGACCGTACGGTATACCAGGAAATGAGAGAGCGCAGCACCCAGGCGTCCGCCCCAATTCACCACCGGTGTCTTGTCTACAAACAGGAACTCAAAATAGGATAAATTTGAGATCAGGTTATTTTGGTCCAATTTCCAGTTGAAACAGTAGCTGATGATCGAAACGGTACATACAGCCCCGATCAATGTGATGATAAAGCCGATGCTCAGGCGGATATTCTTTCTACGTTGGGCAATAGCAGCGGAATCTTCAGGCTTGGACACGGTATTCTTTCTGACTTTCGAAGGTTCTTTACTTGTCTTTTCTTTGGGCATGTGTAAATATAGAAAATCTTAATAAATTGCTTAAGGAATTTTAAGCGCCAAAGTTACAAAAATTAGCAGGGTTTTACGGTCTGTAACTTAATCTAAATTTGATCGTACAAGTATCAGCGAAA
>CAXYKQ010000279.1:0-6284 GCA_964277835.1 uncultured Edaphocola sp.
GCCATTGATATCGGTAATATCAACAGTAATGGTATAGGTGAAAACAGGGAGGCTATTGGCATCTATACGCTTATCCGGGATGGCGGTGAAATCAAAATTGAAGTTCCCATTTTCATCTGTGGTTGTGCTGCCATTAATGATTTCCATTTGCGGTGTGCTCGGCAAATAGCTCCGGTACAACCAAGGGTAGGGGTAGCGTACATTGCGCACCACACGATACTTAACCGTAGCCTGGTCGATGTTATTACCGGCGTAAGCTAATGCTTTACCGGAAATTTTTATCCGCTCATCTACTTTATAATTCGTTTTCAAGGTGTCAAACGCCACATAGAATTTAGGGCGCTTGTATTCTTCTACGTTGAAGTATACATTGCCGTGTTCAGAGCTGATGCTCATACCGCCGGTAAGCCCCGTCGTTGGCGCTTCAAAGCTGCCGGAAAAAGAACCGAATTCGTTTGTTGTAAAAGACAATTCTTTTATGGGCTGATAATTCGCATCCCGGAAGACCACTTTAATGGTTTCATTAGCTGCGATATTATGTTGTTTGGCATTTGAGCTGTTGAGTAAAATGCCTTTAAAATAAATCGTTTGACCCGGCCTGTAGATACTGCGATCAGTAAACAGGAAGTTTGTTTTGCGCGACTGGTTTTCCTCGCGATAGTAAGGAGTCCTGCGCAGACTGTAGCTTTCATTCTGGTCTACCAGGAAGGTATCTTTGCCCTTTACAAACGCAAAAGAAGTATTGTAGTCAATATTGTCTCCCGGAAGGGCAATACTGCCATCTTTAGTACCGTTCAACATTTTTTTGATGGTCCCGAGATATTGGCCGCTTTTATTCTGGTATTGGAAATTAATCAGGGCGAGGTTGGCGTTAGCCACATACTGGCCGGTTTTGCGGTCTAAAACATACAACTTATTTTCTCCTTTGTCGCCCTGAAGCCTGACGCCTGATAAGGAGCTTACCTGCAATAATTTTTTAACGACCAGGTCAGTTTTATTATCTTTTATCACAATAAGGTACAAACCTGCGGCCAAAGCATCTGCTTTTAGCTCTACACTGTGGTCTTTAAGATCTTCGCTATTGATAAGTGCCTGCTTCCAGGATTTGATCAGTTTACCTTGGTATGCCTCGTTTCTCGCTTGTGCTAAAGTCGTGGTATAAATACTGATGGTTACTTCTTTTATATTCTTATAGGCTAACAAAAAACGAATGTTTTCATTAGGGATATAAGCATCTTCTACCTCTATTTTTAAAGAGCGGGCTTCCAGGCTGCCGACCAGGTTGGCCGCATTGATCGCTCCTTCTGAATTTGGATATTGCCGGATGATCTGTTGCAATTCGGTTCTTAAGGCAAGCAGGTCGGCTTTATTTTCTGCCGGCGCTTCCATATATCTGCCCCTGAAATTGCTTGTGCTGTTTAATTTAGTTTGTGCGGCCAGGAAATAGGCCTGTGCGGCAGCGGGGTTTTTACTGTATTTTTTTGCGAGTGCATATAAGGCTTCTCTATACATCTCATCCTTGTTGGGTAATGTGGCATATTGATATACAAATGCTAAACGGGAAAGGTCGGCATCAATAAGACCTTCGACATTATTACCCTGAATGTTTTTGCCAATGATTTCCTGGTACAATTTTAAAGCCTGCATTTGCAAAGAGCTGCTGTCTTTAGAGCGGATGTCCAGTTTTGCAAATTCTGTTGCCGCGCTGAAGTATTTAGCTTCATCGATACTGAATTTATACGCCGGGTTGATCACATCCCGCTCATCTGATTTGAAATAATCCAGGGCATCAAATACCAGTAGATCGTAAAGACTAGGCCGTAGCCTGGCCGTATTTTGTCCCGGATTAATGATGGCACTGTATTTTTCTGTAGGTGTATTCACCAGTTCCTGGCGGGATTCGATAGATTCCAGGAATAAAGCGGTGATCTTTTTATGAAACTTAGTAGCGTCCCAGGTAGCGATATCGGTACTGGTATTGTTTTCCAGCGTTGTTTGCTGGTAGACCTGGTACCGGTTATTTTGAAAATAGGATAAATAAGCTTTGGCCGCCATGTTTTGCCAGATGGCCCTTTCAACCGGGCTTTTAGCTTTGAGTATTTCTGCTTCCAGGTTTTGGATCGCCTTTACATGTGCTTCTTCCTGTTGCTGGTCGAGGGCCAGCAGCCAGGCTTTTGCTTTAATGATCTCATCCGCTTGTTTTTTTTGTTCTGCCGATTTAAGGATATCGGTAACCATAAGTTTAGCGGATTCCGGTTTGCCAATGTTGACCAGTGAGTCAACTTTGGCCCATGGGCTTCCTTTTTCCATCTTGTTTGTTCTTTTTTGAGCCTGTGCATTAATAGTAAGGCATAGTAGCGCCGTACATATTAAAAAATAAATTGACCTCATATTTTGCTTTGCTTTAGTTTAAACTATAGATAACAAAAGTAAGATGAAAAAAGGGTAGTAGTTGCACAAAAGGCTTTGAAATCAAAATGTTAATGCGTCATCTCTCCGTTCAAATTGTCGGGATCATCTGCTTGTTTGCCGCCAAAAACAATAAAAATAGCGTCAGAACAATCTTTGTGATTATATTTGAACGTAAAATACCAGTATTCATAAATTATATATCTTTAAACGGTTGCCTGAAAAATAAGGGGAGCCTGCAAAAGGCAGGCCGACCGGTTTAACTATTCTATATGTTTGATAAGCTAACAAGAAAAAAGTCAATAGAACAAGCCCGCCATTCCCACCCGGATGTTACTCCGGAGCTATTGGGAATAGATGAGAATATCCCGCAAAAGGTTGGAGAGCATACCATGAAGCGAACGCTTAAGGTACGGGACCTGGTGATGATGGGTATCGCCGCTGTAATTGGCGCCGGTATTTTCAGCACTATAGGCCAGGCTGCTTTCCAGGGCGGTCCGGGCGTTATTTTTCTCTTCCTTATTACCGCAGTCACTTGTGGCTTTACCGCCCTATGTTATGCTGAGTTTGCTGCGCGTATCCCGGTTTCCGGGAGTGCCTATACTTATTCTTATGTCGCTTTCGGTGAAATTATTGCCTGGGTTATCGGCTGGTCGCTGATCCTGGAATATGCCATCGGGAACATTGTCGTGGCCATCAGCTGGAGCAGTTATTTTAATAATATGCTGGAAGCGGTAAATATCCACCTGCCTGCCTGGCTGATCTCGGATGTGAAGACGGCTAAAGATGCCTTTGTGAAAGGTGCAGATAACATACATACCCAGGCCTGGCTGACGGCACCCAGCATTGGCGGCAATAAGATCATCATGAACCTGCCGGCATTCGTGGTCGTGATCCTGGTGACCGGGCTGGCTTATATCGGGATAAAAGAAAGTAAGAAAAGCGCAAACGCCATGGTCGTGGTAAAGCTTGCCATCCTGGCGGTGGTTATAGCTCTAGGCTTCTTTTATATCAATTCCGATAACTATGTCCCTTTTATGCCTAATGGCTTTAAAGGAGTGTTGATGGGTGTTTCCGCAGTGTTTTATGCCTATATAGGCTTTGACGCTATCTCTACCACGGCTGAAGAATGTGAAAACCCGCAACGCGATATGCCGCGGGGAATGATTTATTCTTTATTGATCTGTACCGGTATCTACGTGCTTACGGCATTGGTGATCACCGGCATGGTACACTTCAGTAAATTTGAACATGTAACCGATCCTTTGGCTTTTGTTTTCGAACAGATCAACCAGCCTGTTGTCGGAAAAATCATCTCATTCAGCGCGGTAGTCGCTGCTACCAGCGTAATGCTGATCTTCCAGATCGGGCAACCCCGTATCTGGATGAGCATGAGCCGCGATGGTCTCTTGCCTAAGAAATTTTCCAAGCTCCATCCTAAATTCAAAACCCCGGGTTTTGCCACGATCATCACCGGCCTTATTGTTGCCGTCCCGGCATTGTTTATCGATGCCAATATCGTTACCGACCTGACCAGTATAGGTACACTCTTTGCTTTTGTCCTGGTATGTGCCGGTGTTTTAAGGCTGCCTAAAGCAGGGCCGGACCAGAAGTTTAAGCTACCATATATCAATTCCCGGTTTATTGCACCGGCCTTGTTGCTGGTGTTTTTATTCTTTACCTGGGATAAGTTCAGCTATAATTACCAGCATTTATATGCTATTAAGTTCGACGAAATGCTATTTGTACTGTACGTGATTGCCGCTACAGCAATAGTGGTTTATGCTGCTTATAAAGAATACACCTTGATCCCGGTGTTGGGTTTATTGTGCTGTATGTACCTGATGATAGAGATTCCGGCTAATAGCTGGATGGTGTTCCTTTGCTGGATGGGCGCCGGACTGATCGTTTATTTCTTATTCGGTTATAAAAACAGTAAGCTGAACCAGGCTAATGCAAAATAGCCTGCAGCACGGGTAGGGACTTAAGTGGTTTGAAGCTTTTGTCGTGCCATTGCACAAAGTGAAGATAGCCATCGAGAATAGCCAGGCGATCGGCTGCCGGCACTTTAATATTAGTGATATTTTCGAAGATCGTTTCTTTGATCAGTAGATAACAATTGTAAGAAAGCTCCCGGTCAAATACGGGTAATGCCTCTCCCGGGCTGGACTGGAAACAGCCCTCATAAGTATTTAAATAGCAATTATTGCTGCTATAATTATCATCAATGGCATAACCCATCTTTTTAGCGGCTTCTTTAAGGAAAAAAACAGGCATATTACCCAGTTGATCTGCCCCGGCCCGGTCCATTTTATGCAGGAAATCAGTAGCAAAGTCGAACAATTCTTCCTGGGCATCTGCTGTTTGTACCAGGTTACTCAATACCTCTACCGCGTACAGTAACAGGGTATTTTTAATGACATTATCTCCTATGGTCTCGAAGAAATAATCCAGACGGTATTCTTTGATGTATTGCAGGTTTTTCTCTTTCTGGTGGTATACCTGCAAATCTAATATATTGCCTGGCCGGAGAATATTACCTTTTTGACTTTGTTTTTTCTCACTTCTTACCCCTTTAACCAGGTAAGCCTGTAAGCCAAGCAGCTCCGTAAAAATATTACAGATGATACTTGAATCCCCGTATTTAACAACCTTTAAAACAATTCCCTTCGTCGAAATAATCATTATATACTACTCATGGATGATCAACTTGCCATTGGCTTTCTGGGTGCCGTCTTTACTGACCACAAATACCAGGTAAACACCTGACTGCACTTTACGCCCGGTGTAATCACGGCCATTCCAGGCAAACATAGCCCCGTTTGAGGTGCCCTGGAAGACCAGCTGGCCATTAATATCGGTAATCTTTACATTGGACGCCTCTGTCATCCCTTTGATAGATATCTGCCCGTTATAACCGGAGGGCACAGGATTGGGAAATACAAATAAGGACTCACTGATCGTAGGTCCTGCTTCAATGGCCGATCCGCCAAAAGAACATAAACCTTTGGCGGTGGAAAAATAAACCACACCGCTAACCGGGTCTATATCGATATTGATGATGGTATTGGACAATAAAGGGCTGTTTTCCGCGGTAAACTGTTCGATGATTTCTTCCCCGTCTTCTGAAAGCAGGAAAACACCAACACTGGTGCCCACCCATTTACGGTTACCTCCATCAATCGCTATAGATTTTACCGGGATACCTTCAAACATGTGGTTGGCAAAGTTAAAGCCTTTTGTGACCAGGGGCCTTAAAATCGCATTACATATCCCCTGGCGTATGTCTGTATTACAGCTAAAAATGGCAATCCCGCTTTCAGTACCTACCCACATTTCCCCGTTCTTATCTTTAGCAATGGTATGTACTTTTAAACTGGGCAAGTTGCCGCTGTTTTCACCCATACCGAGTTTTCTGACGTAATCATCGTTCGGGTTGCTTATCGTGTTGTTATCGTTAAACACAGCAATGCCATCACCATTTATACCTGAAGCCATCCACTTCTGGCCCAAATCATCAATCGCTATTGCAGCAAGATGGGTAATCCCGTTGATATTGAAATTATACCATTGGTCATCATAAGTTTTAACCCTTAAGGCGTTTTGTACAACGCTTTGGGTGATCCATAAATTGTTTTCAGCGTCCAGCTTAAGATCTGTTACCCTGTAGCTGCCGGTGTCTCCTTCTATATTTTCACCCAGGTAATTTTTTTGATAGCTGGTTATCTGGTCATTGGCTTCAATTTTAATAATACCTCCGTTGAGTAATCCTGCGTAAACATTACCGGTAGCCTCGTCCTTTTGAATAGCAATCGCATCGGTACGGGAATATTGCCTGTCGGGAGGGAGCTGCCCCAATACATCCCATTTCCAAT
>CAXYKQ010000280.1:0-6184 GCA_964277835.1 uncultured Edaphocola sp.
GGGGTGTCGTTCTCCGTTATATTTTTGAAAAAAGAGGCCTTATGCAGCCAGTGTGCCTGCATCGATATGGAAAGCTCCTGAAAATTTCTTTTTCCACTAACTGCTTCTATATCAATCACTAATTCCATTTTAAAAATATTTTAATATTAAGAAGTTTCATTTTATCGGTAAATCGATTAGATTTGTAGTACACCTCAAGAAAATGTTTTAACCATACATCGCCCTTTAGTAAATTTTCAATTTTCTGACCATGAAGTTACGTATTCTGGCGATTTATATAAGCATTTTATCTATACCTAATTTTTATGCCGGCGCACAGGAGAATATAAATCGCAACCCTTATTTCGAAGGATCGATCCAATACAGTATTAATTTTACTGACTTACAAGGCAATAATATCAACAAGAAAATGGCGCCTTTCTTTGACCTGGGACAAACGATGTATGTTGACCGCAATAATTATAAAATGGTCAATGAAAAGAACCAGCATGTAAAGCTGTTCCAGGGTAAATATAACGCGTATTTTTTCTTCAACCGGGATAATACTGCTTATAAAATAGACCAGACCAGTAAAACCAGTCAAAGGACCAGGGTTTATGATGTGGACGATGTGGACACGATATTGGGTTATCCCTGTAAGGCTGTTAAGGTGGACGGCGATTACCGCGCTTATATTTACTTTTACAATCCTGAAATAAAAATTGATATCGCACCTTACCAAAACTACAATATGGAGGAGTGGAACGTCTATCTGAAAGCAGCGGACGGCGCTTTACCTTTAAGAGTGGTTACTATTGATATCAGGAGTAAATTTATTGAAGATAAGTTAGCTATCAGTGTAAATCCTATGAGCCTTGCATTAAGTGAATTTGATTTCCCCAGCACTGTTAAACTCAGGAAACTGAAATACGGCATGGACCTGATTTGGTAAATAAATCCCAATAACGCATTAGATCGGAACTTTAAAGCTAAAAAACCTTATATTCGCATCCTCAAATGCGCTTTAAAATTTTAAAGATTGTCCTGGGCTTCCTATTGAGCCTTTCCCTCAGCTTCAACCTGGGAATAAGACAACTTGTGCATAATCATACCGGGCATACCGATACGGTTCACCAATGCAATTCAGCGCAAAAAAATGCTTACGCGAAATTTTACTTTGATCAGGAACACCATCACTGTGATTATCTGACAGAAGTACTACCCTATTTCACCAATACTACTTTTCATTTCGAATTAAACCCGGTTTATATTCCTGCTTACCAGGAGTATAATCTACAGCAACATAATGAGGTTCCCGGAGATGTTTTCCTCCATACCTTTCTTCGCGGCCCCCCGGCAATGGTTTAATAACGATTAGCGGAAGCAAAAAACACAATGCTTCCTCATATCCAGCTGATCAATATATGATTGCTGCGTATTTTTATTATCAACCATTTTGCTTATGTCTTATTTGCCAAAAGTAAGGCTGGCTATCCTGATCGTAATTATCTTGTCTTCGGCCCTTAGAGTTAAGGGACAAAGTAATGATTGTGTCCGTAAACTTACAATTATTGTAAGAGAACAGGAAAGTGGCCAACCTAACGCCGGTTCCGTTTTCACGATCGCAGAACAACAGGGCGTTACCGATGAGCACGGAAGTGCCGAGCTCAGTTTTCCCTGCGCGTTCAAATTAAGCGACCATATCATCCAGGTAGATGGTACAATCCTGAAACCGGAACAAATATACCACCAGGGCGACAGCCTGTTCCTCACGGTACCTTTATACAAAAACCAGTTGGAAATCATCAGTGTCACTGCCCAGAAAAGAGCCCTTGCTTCTTACAATGCCCAAAGCAGTCTTTCCAACGCGGAGATGCTCCAGTTGAGGGGAAAGTCACTCGCAGCAATGGCGGCCAACCTCGCGGGAGTAAATATGCTCCAGACCGGGGCCGAGATCGCGAAACCGATGATCAACGGGATGAGCAATAACCGGATTCTCATCCTCAACAACGGCGTGCGCCAGGAAGGACAGCAATGGGGTGCGGAGCATGCACCGGAAATTGACGCAATGTCGGTGGCCCAGATAGCGGTTGTAAAAGGCGCCGAAGCGATACGCTACGGCCGCGACGCCATAGGAGGTGTTTTATTGGTCAACCCCAATGCCCTGCCTTACCAAAAAGAAAAGCCTGAGATTGGCCTTTCTTTAGTAGGTAATTCGAATGGACAAAAGGGGATGGCTGATGTGAGGATAGGTAGTGCCCTGGGCAAAGATAAACGCTGGGCCTGGCGGGCTCAGTCCAGCCTGAGCAGGGGCGGGAATTACAAAACCCCGCGATACTTCCTGGACAATACCGGCAATAAATCCTTTAATTATAGCCTGGCCCTGGGTCATAAGGGTGACAAGCATACTATCGAAGGCTTTTTCAGCAGCTATAACAATGAAGTTGGTATTTTTAAGGGGTCCCATATCGGTGATACGCTGGACCTGCAGTCCCGGATCCGTAACGGCAGACCATTTGAAGACGGTAGTTTTTCTTACCTCATCGCTGCACCACGGCAGTGGGTACAACATCAGTTGTTTAAGCTGAATGCTCAATGGCTTTTAAACAAGCGTTGGACGCTAGATGGGCTCTATAGCTTCCAGTATGACCGGCGCAGGGAATTTGATATCCGCAGGCAAGATGTGTCCAGCCTGCCCTCAATTGATCTGAAACTGGCTTACCAAACCCTGAAAATTGAAGCTAAGTATAAAAAGAACAACTGGACCAATATCCTGGGGGCGCAGGGGGATCTTTATGTAAATAATAATACCCCTGACCTGTTTACCACTCCGATCATCCCCAATTACGACAGTAAAGCACTGGGCATTTTTGCCCTCAGCAAACTTGTAGGTCCCAAAACCGGTTGGGAAATCGGCCTGCGCTACGATTACTATAATCTTAACGCCGCGGGGTATAACAGCAGGAACGTTTATTATGGCGGGCAGCATACTTTCGGCAAGCTCAATGCCAGTATCGGGATGAGCATGGATGTGCTCGACCAGCTCCAATGGTTCAGCAATATAGGCACGGCCTGGAGACCGCCCACTGTAAATGAGCTCTACAGCTCCGGCCTACATCATGGAGCGGCACAGTATGAGCTGGGCGACAGCAGCCTGGACGCAGAACAAAGCGTCAAATGGATCAACTCCCTGAAATGGGAAAGCAAGCAGAAACACCTGCAGGTACAGGCAGATGTTTATGCCCAGTATTTCGGCAACTATATCTACCTGAATCCCAGCCTTACCTATGCACAAAGTTTGAGAGGCGCCTTCCCGGTGTTTAACTACAAGAGTACGCAGGCCTTTTTCTGGGGGATAGACCTGCACGGAAAATGGGAGCTTGCCGACCATCTCGGCTATGACCTTAAAGCGAGCCTGATCCGGGCTAAAGACATAAGCAATAATAACTATTTACCTTTCATCCCTTCAGATCGCCTGAGCCATACCTTAAGCTATAGCACCCAAGTGTCGAAGCGGGTCAGCAATCTGGGCGTATGGCTGCGCAATGACCTGGTCAACCGCCAGTACCGCTATCATACCGATAGCGACTATGCGCCGCCACCGAATGCTTACAGCCTGTTTGCTTTAGGCTTGAACAGCTCATTTGCCCTGAAAGAGAGCACCTTAAACCTAAACCTCTCCGTGGAAAATGTTTTTAATACCGAATACAAGGATTATCTCAACCGGTACCGGTATTATGCCCATGACATCGGGCGCAACTTCAGTATCAAAATCAATTATTTATTCTAAAAACACTATTTATGTATTTTAATAAAATCAGTAAAGGCATTTTATTCTCCGGGCTCTTAACCACTTTAGCGCTGGCATCGTGTAAAAAAGAAAACCCGCACCACAACCATGACAACGAAGAATATGACAAAATAAAAGTTCACCTTATAGCCCTGGATGCTTCCGGCAACCAAAGCCAGGACACCGTGAGTATAAGCTATGATGCTCATGGCGACGCCACCCCTGCATTGAGCACCATACAAGCCAATAAAAGCTACCGGATGCTTATTGAATTATATGCTCATGATGAATTGATCAATAGCGAGATCATTGCTGATGCGGCGGAGCATAAGTTCTTTTTCTTTGCCACGCCCAGCAGTGCCATTAGTAACTATGTCTATAATGATGATAACATCGGTTTAGATGGTAAAGTGAGCTTCTCCGGCCTTGGAGACATTAAAGTGCAGGCGCTCCTGAGGCATGGCCTCGACAAAAGCCATGCAGATGCCCAGGCTTATAACAGTCCCGATTACCAGAACGCCGGCGGGTCCAATGATATTAATATCACGCTTGACCTTAAAGCAGAATAAAAAAAGAGAGGGGCAACTGCTTCAGTTTCTCCTCCCTTTTTTCCACCGGCTAAGGGGTATTAATCCCAATCCCTCCTGCGGTTAGCTTTACGCTCGGACTGATACTTTTTATTTTCCAGCCTTCTTTCTTTCACTGCTTTACTTGGCCTCGTAGCCAACCTGGGCCTTTTCGGGATCAGGCTGTTATTTACCAGAGCCATCATCTTACGGGTCACTAACTGCTTGTTTTCCAATTGAGAGCGTGTCTCACTGCTGCGCATGATCAACTCACCTTCCCCGTTCAGCTTTGCAGATAAGGCCTGTAATAACTTAGTCTTTTCCTCTTCTGTAAATACTGAAGAGGTATTAACGCGCCACCTGGCTTCTACCATAGTCTCCACTTTGTTCACATTCTGCCCGCCTTTTCCTCCGCTCCTCGCGGTTTTATACCCTATTTCTACACTGAAATCTTTCATCACGACAAATGTAGGTATTCTGTTAATAGGTAAGTTGACTATCCTGGCTATTAACAAATTAATGTGCAGTAATAAGCTTAAATTTGTAGGTTAAGCCTGGCGTACCTGTATTTCTAACTATAAATTTAAACATTTGACATTATTCAACTTCACTACCCGCTGGCCTTTAACGATACTTACGGTATTATGTATCCTCATTTTAGCCTCCTGCGCTGCCAACAAAAAGCCCCTGCCTCCTCCGGTTACAGTAAGTATTCCCGATACCGTTGAGACCTACCCTTGTGATTTCGGGATCGGCACCTACACCGGCAATCTACCCTGCTTC
This sequence comes from uncultured Edaphocola sp., assembly GCA_964277835.1. GTDB lineage: Bacteria > Bacteroidota > Bacteroidia > Chitinophagales > Chitinophagaceae > Edaphocola. The sequence goes on from CAXYKQ010000280.1 coordinate 5,119, forward strand.
GGGGATGATTGTAATGACTTTGGCTCCCCGTCAACGATACTCTTTTTCGGCAATAAGCAGCAGGCGCAGAAAAAACTTGCAATGGATAAACACGTCCTCAAAAATATTTTCGGGAAATGGTCGATCAATGAAGCCTGTATTATCGAGGTCCGTTACGAGGATGGTACCTTTGACTACTATAAACACTATGACGGGATCAATAAAATAGAAAAGCTTAATGCAAATAAAGCGCCTTTCCCCGGAACTCTTAATAAGCACAATTATCTTTCAAAATCAATATAATCAATGTCCTATAACCAATCTTTAGAGCGGCTCATCAGTATCATGGATGAGTTGAGAACGCAATGTCCCTGGGATAAGCAACAAACTATTCATAGCCTGAGGATGCAAACGATAGAAGAACTGTACGAACTGGCAGATGCCATTGACGACAGGGACTGGCAAGGGATTAAAGAGGAACTGGGCGATCTCCTGTTGCACATCATTTTTTATACCCGCATTGCAAAAGAAGAACAGGCTTTTACTTTAGGCGAAGTAATAGAAGGGGTCAGCAATAAACTTGTCGGTCGCCACCCGCATATTTACAGTAACACAAAAGTAGAGAATGAGGAGGAAGTAAAGAAAAACTGGGAACAGCTGAAGCTCAAAGAGGGCAAAAAGTCTGTATTGAGCGGTGTACCCAAAGCATTACCTGCTGTGGTGAAAGCAACCCGGTTGCAGGAAAAGGCAAAGCAGGTCGGATTTGAGTGGGACGATAAAGAGGGTGCCCTGGCAAAAATTAAAGAGGAACTCGCTGAATTTGAAACGGAAGTAGTCAAGGGCGAACAGGAACAGATGCAGGCCGAATTCGGCGATCTTTTATTCTCTATGATCAACTATGGCCGCTACCTGGGTATCGATGCGGAAGCTGCCCTGGAGCAAACCAACCGGAAATTTAAATCCCGCTTTGAAAAAATGGAGCACTTGGCCCGAAGCCGGGAGCAGGATTTTGCGGCCTTACCCCTCGCCGATAAAGACCTGCTATGGAATGAAGCAAAAAAGTTGGTTTAGATTTTTTATTGTAAAT
>CAXYKQ010000281.1:0-3329 GCA_964277835.1 uncultured Edaphocola sp.
TTAAATCCTGCTCCAGGTCCCTGGTCGTTTTCTGCGCAACGGCATCTTGCTTTTGGGTCTCCGTCAGGTAGTAATTCACGGCATATTGGGTAAGAAATATGCTCAGGTGACGTTGTGCAAGGTCTACATTACGTGGCAGGCGATTCTGGCAGGCGATGATCCCCCATAACTTGCCATCAAGCAGGATCGAGAAACTGGCGCTGGCACGGGCACCGGCATTACGAAGGTATTCCAGGTGTATCGGCGATAGTGCGCGAACGCTGCACCGGGTCAGGTCAAGTTCATGTGGCTGCATTCCGTTGAGCAGTACCGGTGGTGCGTCTGTATCAGCAACATGGCGTGCCAGGAAAGTAGTATATAACTCGCGCGCCTGCTTAGGAATATCAAATTCAGGATAGCGGTACCCTAACAGCGAACTCATGCCGGGAGCCGTTGTCTCTGCAATCACCCGGCCACTGTTATCCTCCAGGAAGCGGTAGACCATGACCCGGTCATAGCCAATGATTTTGCGGATCAGCACGGTTAGTGACTGCCAGACATCATCGCCATTTTCTTCAAGATATTTGGCGTAATAGAAGAGATTGGTTGCTTTGATAGGATGCGGGTTACAGATTTCCAGTTCTGCATATACCTTTTGGTCATAACGGTAGATACTGAGGAAATGGGGTACGCCTTTAATGCTGATACGCTCTACGTAACGCAGGAAGATTTCATCATTTATTTTCTCTGTTAAATCATCCAGGTCCCAGGATACCTCGTTGGAGAGCAATTCTAGAATGTGAATTAAAGATTTTCCCAGTATCGATCTCAAGGGCATACCAAGCAGCATTTCGCTGTTGTTGCCCGACGCTACACAAATATTATTTTCGAAAACGAACAAATAACCGAAAGACTGGATTTGTCCGCACAGATGGATGGCTTCCTCATGACATTCTTTATACCGCATGACTGATAATTTACAAGACTCAATACTGTTTCATAACATGGTTCAAGAGCCGGATAAACTACAAGCGCTTTAGATGTCATTTTCACTGCAAAAATAAATAATATCTGTATTATACGAACGCCTGGCGTTAATATTATTAATATAAAGTTAAATAGCACTCAATTGCAGTTGAAATCGCTGAAAAGCAAAGTGTTTAATTATTGTTATAATTGATTTAAAGTGTTTTAAAATACCAATATTGGTATATTTTTGTACCACACTTAATTTAAACAAACAAAATTAAAAACAATGCAAGAAGGTATCGTAAAATTTTTCAACCAGGAAAAAGGATTTGGATTTATCGTTCCCGATAATGGAACAGAAGACGTTTTCGTACATATTAGTGGTCTTGTTTCTACAGACATTCGCGAGAGAGATAAAGTTACTTATCAAACTCAGAATGGCAAAAAAGGCCTTAACGCAGTGAACGTTCAGAAGGTAACGTTGATCTAAGTTTCCCCTTAAAAGTTTAAAGGAGCTGTCATGAATGATCAGCTCCTTTTTTTATCACTATCAAAAACAAAAATGGTTAATAATTAACTGGCTTATTTCAATTACCCGGTCAAAATAGGTGATCAAAGCCCCTGGAAAGAGGCTCTGACTTTCAATATAAAAATTGAAACACCTAATTTAAAACTCTTCTATTACTGGAACAGATCCAGGTCTTTATTTGTTATTTCTACCGTAGCTTCATAATTGCTACTACCCGGTGCAGGCTCAGGATCTGTGACGACACAACTGGCTATAAACAATACCGCCGCCAATAAGCAGCCGAATAGGGTAAGTGCCTTGTAATTAATTGTAAATTTTTGCTTCATATTTGTATCATTTTTTTATCCATTAACGAACCTTCGGAGCCAACCAGACCTGATTTATTACGTTATTGTTCTTTAACGTACTGCTCTTTTGCTCTTTCCAATAAATGCTCAGGCGCTACATTATCCGCGAATATGGGCTTGTGAAAATGATCTAACTTAGTCAATAAACGAATTAACTCCATTTTCTCTGCCGGTGTCAGATCACCTGTCACTATATTTGTTGCGGTCCTGATCTTATGCATTTGTTTCTCCAGTGTTTCCACACCGCTCTCAGTGATCTGCAAAATCTTGCTGCGACGATCTTTTTCCGAAGTATTCTGCACTACCCAACCCTGCTTTAACAACCTGCCGATAATTTGCATACCTGAAGGTTTGTCTTGTATATTTTTCTTGATCAACTCCATCTTGCTCATCTCTCCGAAAGCCTTCAGTACGATCAGGTAAATAAATTCCTCCTGCGTGGAGAATTCTGAGTTGTAGATAGCGGCTTTAGAATAAGTTTTGGCATACCGGTTCATGTGGACGATGAGTGTATTGATAATACTTTCCGGGCTTCTTCCACTTGCCTTACCTTCCCAATCCGGTTCTGGCTTTTGTGCCACCCCGGCAATACTGTCCGCTATCCATTCCTTAAGGCCAAGAATGTCAGAATTGTAATCTTTTTTCTCTTCCTGAGCCTTATCGAATTCCTCGATTAACTCAATAACATCTATTAATAACTGATAATTCATAACCTAAAAACGATTATGGTACAAATGTAAGAAATAGTATTAAAATATGCTAAATAATGCTACAGAAGAATATATTAATACTATTTTTTAGCATTTCATTATGGCTATAGGCAATAGATTTTGACTTAATTTTCGTTTCAAAAAAATCAGTGAAATTATTTATGGTCATTCTTGGCGGCAAACCGCCGGGTCGCTTAACAGAACAACACGATGTTTTTTTTGGTGTTGCAGCGCAGCTTAAAGATTTAGTACCCGGTATGCATACTTTTTGGCCGGAAATGGACGGAGCATTGCATATTGACTCCTGGCGTACTGTTAGCCGGGTAGCTGATTACCAGGTAAGCATATTGCCGAAGGAAGAAGCACCAATAACGGAAAACAAATTGTTTTTTATCAACCTGGGCGGCTATAAACCCGGCGATATGGAAGAATATCACTACAAACATCTGGTTGTGGCGACTGACATAGGCCAGGCGGCTCGATTGGCAAAAAAAACAAGCTTCTGGAGGGAACATGATGCCAGTCATATCGATGACAAGTTCCTCGTTGATGTAGATGACATCTATGAAGTAAGCGATCTGCTGGGTACGGCTTTTAAAGAAAAATTTGTGCTCGATATATCAGCACATCATTTAGAGGAACCTGATAAACTACATGTAGGCTACCTGAAATTAAGCAAATTATTGAAACAGCCCTAAGCAGCGGGCTTTCAGAACTATTTTTTGGACACTATTCTACCCTGCTGACCTGGAGTGGACCGCTACATTAATGCTTGCGGTAAATAAAATAAAAAAT
>CAXYKQ010000282.1:0-5131 GCA_964277835.1 uncultured Edaphocola sp.
TCAATGCCGCCACCTGTTTGCCTTGAGGCACACCGCCAAAAATAGCCAGCGACTTGAGGCGCAGGTATTTAGCATAAGCGACACAATTTTCTTCTATCTGCAGGGCCAGCTCCCTTGTTGGCGTTACCACCAGGGCACGAATGCCGGGAGTACGTTTACTTTCTTGTAATTTTTGTAATATAGGTAATGCGAAAGCAGCTGTTTTACCGGTTCCCGTCTGTGCACAGCCCAGCAGATCTTTTCCCTCCAATACGGGTGGAATCGACTTACTCTGGATTTCAGTCGCAGTGGTATAACCGACCTCGGCTAATGCACGCTGTATCGGATCACTTAAATTTAATTGTGTAAAATTCATATTGTTTTTTTACCGGAATACCGGCATTTAGCATAAGTCTGTCTACAGCACCGCTTTGATTAAAGCCGGCAAAGAATCACTTATTTGGTCTTTTTCATTGAGTTTGATTGCCTGCTTATCAATAACTTTAACGATACACTATTTAGTGCAATGCTAATGGTCATCTAATAGTGTTCACCGCTGAGGCATAAAATATGCATTCAAACGTTGAACTTTATAGCCGGTTAAATTAAACCTGTTTATAAAATAATGTGGCAACTGAAAAAGCGAAGACTGAGAGAGAAAAAAATGAATATTCTAAACCGTGACAGAAAATGCGAAGGCAGGAGCCTATCAAATATTTGATATAGCAAAGATAAACAATTAAATCGAGAACTTAATCTTTTATTTGGATAATTAACATTTGTCCATTGAAAAATGCCGTTTGTAGCGCAAAATATTCGAATAAACATTAACAAAAGTTCCTTTTTCTCAACTATTTAAATTCCGCTAAATTTGATCCTTATGACCAATAAACCAACGACGATTTTATATCGCCCCGTGAATAAGTCCGAACTGGACCTGATAGAACAATCCGGCTGGCAAAAGTTTCCGCCAAGATTACCGGAACAACCGATTTTTTACCCGGTAATGAATGAAGCTTACGCCATCCAGATTACCCGGGAGTGGAACGTTCCGGCTTATGGCGCGGGATACGTCACGCGGTTTGCAGTCGATACCGGTTACCTGCAGCAATTCAACATAGAAAATGTCGGCGCAGCCATGCACGATGAACTTTGGATCCCTTCCGAAGAGCTTGAAGCTTTTAATGCGCACATTATCGGATTTATTGAATGCACCCATACCTTTACCGGAAATGACTGATTTTAGTACAGACTTAGGTTATGAGGAAAAATAACAGGTTCTATCGTTTAAATGCCTAAAATCACAAGCGCTGTTTTAGCTCAAAAAACGAATTTTTAAGAAAAAAAAGCCAAAATGAGTCATTTATCGGTTCAAAAACAGGAACTGATTAAAAAAATCGGCTTTTTTCGTTTAAATAAACTTACATCACTATTTTTGCAGATAGTAAATAAAAAACCAATGGCAAATACTGGAGACATCCGCAATGGGATGATATTAAAATTAGATGGCAACTTATACTCTGTTGTAGAGTTCGGGCAAAACAAAACCGCCCGTGCTGCCGCTAAAGTTTGGGCTAAATTAAAGGGTGTAGACAACAATCGTTCGATTGAGCACACCTGGAACTCCGGTGATACTGTTTTCCCGGTAAGAGTTGAGCGCCGCCCTTATCAGTTTTTATACAAAGATGACAGCGGCTTCAACCTGATGGATAACGAGTCTTTTGAGCAAATCACCGTTAGCGAAAATATGGTTGACCGTCCCGGACTTTATAAAGACGGGCAGGAATGTTCTGTTCTGGTAAATACGGAAACAAAAATGCCCATGAGCGTCGAGCTGCCCTCTTCTGTAGTATTAAGGGTAACTTACTCTGAGCCGGGCCTTAAAGGCGATACCGCTACACGTACCCTGAAACCAGCAACCCTGGAAACCGGTGCTACCGTAAACGTACCTCTATTTGTGGATAATGATGAGTTGATCCGTATCAATACCTCTACCGGTGAGTATATGGAGCGTGTAAAAGGATAATATTTCAACCTAAATTCAAAAATTGATTATATGGAGTTTAAGCAAATCCAGGAATTATTAAAAGCTGTAAATAAATCTACAATCAGCGAATTATCAATAAAAGACGGTGATTTTGAAATCACGATCAAGCAAGCTACTACAGAAGCTTTAGCGATGCCTGTAGCTCAATATGCACCTATCGCAGCGCCGATGGCGGCTCCGGCTCCGGCGGCTGTTCCTGCTGCCGCACCGGCAGCGACTGCCCCGGCTGCTGCTGCAACTCCTGCTGCAAACGAAAAAATAATCAAGTCCCCGATGATCGGTACCTTCTACCGTTCCTCAGCTCCGGATAAACCGCCATTTGTTGGCGTAGGCGATGATATCAAAACCGGAGATGTGGTATGTATCGTTGAAGCGATGAAATTGTTCAATGAAATTGAAAGTGAAGTTTCCGGTAAGATCGTAAAAGTATTGGTGGATGATGGTACCCCGGTCGAATATGACCAACCATTATTTATCGTTGAATAATATTAAATTTAAATGTGGTAACAAACTCAGAGCGTCCGCTTTGAGCTTGTTATCACATTGCTTGTTATCATTTCCCTAATTTAAAGATAGGCCAATGTTCAAAAAAATACTAATTGCTAACAGAGGTGAAATTGCACTGCGCGTGATCCGTACTTGTCGTGAGATGGGCATCAAAACAGTAGCTGTTTACTCTACAGCAGACCGGGATAGCTTACACGTGCGCTTTGCAGACGAAGCTGTATGCATCGGTAAACCGCAGGGCACTTTTTCTTACCTGAATATACAGGCCATTATGGCCGCTGCCGAGATCACTAACGCGGATGCTATTCACCCGGGTTATGGTTTCCTGGCAGAAAATGCAGAATTTGCCGAGATCTGTGGCAAATATAATATCAAATTTATCGGTCCCACACCGGAAATGATCCGTAAAATGGGCGATAAAATAACGGCGAAAGAAACCATGATCGCCGCTAATGTGCCCGTTGTCCCTGGCTCCGGCGGATTATTGCAAAGCGTGGAAGAGGCAAAGCAATTAGCCGCTGAAATGGGTTACCCGGTGATCCTGAAAGCTACTGCCGGTGGCGGTGGTAAAGGGATGCGTGTGGTCTGGGCAGAAAATGAATTGGAGAAGAACTACAATACGGCGAAAACAGAAGCAGCAGCCTCTTTTAAGAACGATGGTATCTACATGGAGAAATTCGTGGAGGAGCCGCGTCACATCGAGATCCAGGTTGCCGGCGACCAATTTGGCACGGTATGTCACCTGAGCGAGCGGGATTGTTCCATCCAGCGCCGTCACCAAAAACTGGTAGAAGAAGCGCCGTCTCCATTCATGACCCCCGAATTGCGCCACAAAATGGGTGAGGCCGCGATCAATGCAGCCAAAGCGATCAACTATGAAAGTGTCGGTACCATAGAATTCCTGGTAGATAAGCACCGCAATTTCTACTTCATGGAAATGAACACCCGTATACAGGTGGAACATGGGGTTACCGAAGAAGTAACGAGCTTTGACCTGATCAAAGAACAAATTAAAATTGCTGCCGGCGAACCGATCAGTGGTAAAAACTACGAACCGGTAATGTGCGCGATTGAATGCCGGATTAACGCGGAAGATCCGTACAACGATTTCCGCCCGAGCCCCGGAGCTATTACAGTGTTGCATACCCCCGGCGGACACGGCGTGCGTATCGATTCTCATATCTATGCCGGCTATACGATCCCACCATTCTACGATTCTATGATCTCTAAAATTATCGCGGTAGCACAGACGCGTGAGGAAGCGATCAACACGATGGAACGGGCATTGAGCGAATATGTAATTGAAGGGGTAAAAACAACTATCCCTTTCCATCAGCAATTGATGAAAAATAAAGATTTCCGTGAAGGCAACTTCACCACTAAATTTATCGAAACTTTCGAGTTAAGGTAAGCGGATTATATTCTTTTACGATCGGGCTGGAACTTAATGTTTCAGCCCGATTTTTAATTAGCCTGTTATTAACCTAATTTAGCAGTTATAAGGAGTGCATACATGAATAACGGACTGAACGTGCATGGAACATTTGCACAGTATTTTAGTAAAGATGCCTTGAACCCCTGGTTGTACCAGCTTTCCAAAACCATGGAATCCGGGAACGTATGCCTGGACATCAACCAATCTTTTACAGAGGAAGCGCCCGAAAACAAGCCAGATCCTGCGGCTTTGCGCAGCCATCCGCTTGTTGGTGATGAACGGATGCAGACCCCTTTCATCCTGCATAGAGAAAAGTTGTACCTCCACCGCTTTTTTCACTATGAACGTAAGCTGGTTGCACAGATTAAGGCATTGATCGCCACCGAAAATACCGATGCACGCAAACAACAATTAAGCCGGCACCAGGAACTCCTAAAAGAACTATTCCGTGTAAATGAAAAGCTACCCACGACCGACTGGCAGGAAGTGGCTTGCATCAACGCATTTCTCAATGCCTTCAGCATTATTTCCGGTGGTCCGGGAACAGGAAAGACTACTACGGTAACCAAATTACTGGCGCTGCTGCTTGCAGATGAACCTTCATGTAACATCAGCATTTGTGCGCCTACCGGGAAAGCCGCCGCCCGCCTCGAGGAAAGTATCAGCCAGGCAGAAAAAAATTTTTCCGGCACCGGGATAGCACCGGCTATTGTGCAGAAAATCGCGCAACTTAAGGCGCAAACGATTCACAGTTTATTGGGCTACATACCAAACAGTATTCATTTCCGGCACAACCAGGAAAATACATTAGATACGGATATACTCATAGTAGATGAATGCTCTATGATTGACATAGCCTTATTCTACAAGCTTTTCCAGGCGATTGACACGAATCGCACCAAAGTAATCCTGTTGGGTGATAAAAACCAGCTGGCCTCTGTCGATGCAGGTTCTGTTTTCAGGGACCTGTGCAGCGATACAGTACCCTTGAATACATTTTCTGCAGAAAGAGCTGCGTTCATAAACCAGTTTATAGCAGATAAAGCCCGGCAGCTCGGCGAAGGTGCAACCGGAGCAGAGGTTGCCCACCCTTTATTCCAGCACCTCATAGAATTGAAAACCAGTTATCGTTTCAACGATGAAGCAGGCATCGGCAAGCTAAG
>CAXYKQ010000283.1:0-2953 GCA_964277835.1 uncultured Edaphocola sp.
TAATATCCTCGAAACCATCGGCAATACGCCACTGGTACGGCTGCATAAAACGGTAGCGGACCTGCCTTGTAAAGTGTATGCGAAAGTTGAATTTTTCAACCCGGGCAACAGTATCAAAGACCGTATGGCACTTAAAATGCTGGAAGTGGCCGAGCAGGAAGGTAAAATAAAACCCGGCGGCACTATTATTGAAGGACCCAGCGGCAATACCGGTATGGGCCTTGCTTTGGCAGCTATTCATAAAGGTTATAAATGCATTTTTACGACCACTGATAAACAATCTAAAGAAAAAGCGGATATCTTAAAAGCGGTAGGTGCTGAAGTGATCGTTTGCCCTACCAATGTAGAGCCGGAAGATCCGCAATCTTACTATTCAGTATCTAAAAGGCTGGCTACTGAGGTACCGAACAGCTGGTATGTAAACCAGTATGATAACCTGGCGAACAGGCTGGCTCATTACGAGCAAACCGGGCCGGAGATCTGGGAACAAACTGAAGGTAAAGTGACGCACCTGATCGTTGCTACAGGTACTGGCGGTACCGTGAGTGGTACCGGGCAATATTTAAAAGAAAAAAATCCGGACATCCAGGTGTGGGCGATCGACAGCTACGGGTCTTTGCTCACCAAATGGTTCAATACCGGCGAGCTGGACATGAACGAGGTACATCCTTATATCACAGAAGGGATCGGTGAAGACTTTTTGCCGGAAAACTATATGCGGGAGCATATCGACCATTTTGAGCAGGTAACCGATAAAGACGGCGCTGTTATGGCCCGCCGAATCGCTAAGGAAGAAGGTATCTTTGTCGGCTACTCTGCAGGTTCCGCATTAGCAGGATTAAAACAGTTGAAAGCCAAGTTAAAACCGGAAGATGTAGTGGTGGTTATCTTCCATGATCATGGCAGCCGTTACGTAGGTAAGATCTATAATGATGAATGGATGCTGGACCGTGGTTTCCTGGAAGTGAATACCGTGCAGGACCTGGTCAATGGCCTGGGCGCGCGTAAGCTGCTGACCTTGAATAGCGACCAAAAAGTTGCGGAAGCTCTGGAAATGATGCAGCGATATGACATTGAACAAATCCCGGTTAAGGAGGGCGACAACTTTACCGGCTCTGTATCTCAGAATGGCTTGTTCAAAAAGATCATGCAGGATGCGCAGATTAAGGATAGAACTTTAAACGAAGTTTTGGAGACTGAGATTCCCGTAGTGGCAATGGATTTACCTGTAGATCGCTTAAGCGGGTATATCAATAAAGAAAACAACGCGGTATTGGCAAAAGATGACAGCGGTAAGGTGCATATCATTACCCAATACGATGTATTAAATGCTTTATCAAAAGGATAATTAAGAGACCAAAGGTAATTTTATAAAATATTATTGGAATTTAAAATAATATACTTACCTTTGCCGTCCGAATTTTTGCACAGAAAGAAATAAAATAATTAAAATAATGGCTAACGCAACTATCGACGCTAAAAAAGCAAACATTTTTAAAACATTCGGTGGTTCTGAAAAGAACACTGGTTCTACAGAAGCACAAGTTGCTCTTTTAACAGAGCGTATCAATCATATTTCTCAACACATCAAAGGTGGAAATAAGAAAGATCACTCCAGCAACTTAAGCTTGATTAAAATGGTAGGTCAACGCAAGCGCTTATTGCAATACTTAAGCCGCACTAACCTTACCGGTTATCGTGAGCTGATTGCTAAATTAGGTCTACGTAAGTAATCCAAGCAATACAGTCAGCTGACTGTATTCCATATAAAAAACTAACTCTCTTGAACAGGGAGTTAGTTTTTTGTGCTTTATAAACATTACAGACCGGTAAAAAAAAGAATTGCCATTCCATCTTTACCGGATCATATCACAAGCATATTACGCAGGCATAAAAAATCCCGGAACCTTAGGATCCCGGGATTTTTATTTACTGAGGTAAATTTATAATTAACCTAAAGCTACGCGGGAGAAAGCAGTTACTTCCAATCCTTTTGCAACGTTAGTTAAGTATTGAGCGATGGTTACGCCATTGTCTTTTACAAATGGTTGATTCACCAAAGTGTTTTCTTTGAAGAATTTATTCATTTTACCCGCAGCGATTTTCTCAGCCATATCCGCTGGTTTACCTTCTGCAACGATTTGCTCCACAGCTAATGCTTTTTCGCGCTCGATCACTTCTGGAGCGATTGAATTTTCATCCAATCCCAGTGGGTTCATTGCAGCGATCTGCATCGCTACATCACGACCTGCTGCTAATACTTCATCAGACTTAGCCTGGTTCATACCTACTAATACACCGATACGGAAGTTACCGTGGATGTAAGGCACTACGGTTTCAGCAGATACGGTTTCGAAACGGGCTACATCGATTTTTTCACCGATTTTAGCTACCATTTCCAATAATTTATCAGCAATAGTTGCATCACCCATTTTCAAAGCTTTTAAGGCTTCGATATCAGCAGGCTTATTCTCTAAAGCGATTTTTGCTAATTCGTTAGAAAAATCCATGAACTCTTGGTTTTTAGAAACGAAATCAGTCTCGGCAGATACGTGCAAAGCGATACCGTAAGTATTTTCAGGATTAGCCAAAGCTACCGCAACACCTTCTTTAGCATCACGATCGCTACGGTTAGCCGCTACTTTTTGACCTTTCAAACGCAGATAGTCGATTGCTTTTTCGAAATCGCCACCGCTTTCAGTCAAAGCTTTACGACAGTCCATCATACCAGCGCCAGTAGCCTGGCGTAATTTGTTTACATCAGCAGCAGAAATGCTTACAGTGCTCATTGTGTTAATTTTATTATGATTATTAATTCAGTTTCCAATTTCTTTCCGGAGAAAAGATGTGCAAAATTAGGGTAAAAAAGTGGTTTTACCAATTTCATATATATAAAAATCGGGCATTTCACAAAGCCTTAATGTGCCAGGTGATTCAGGGCCTGCTTTAGCTT
>CAXYKQ010000284.1:0-5177 GCA_964277835.1 uncultured Edaphocola sp.
CAGGCGAATCCCTTTATCCCGGACACCGTATTCACCGTAAAACAGCAAACTACGGATGCTGCTGACACTTTGTACGATAAACCGGACCAGTTCTGGGAAGAAGAGCGACCATTCCCCCTTAGTTATGCCGAAAGTAAAGCTTACCGGAATATCGACTCTCTGAGGGAGACCCGTATGTACAAAAATATGATGAAAACCATGTACATCATTGGTACGGGCCATGTACCGACCAAGTATATTGAGTTCGGCAGTATCTATGATGTAGTTTCCTACAATCCTATTGAAGGTTTAAAATTCAGGGCTGGGGGCCGCACCAATATCACTACAATTCCCAATTTATTCCTACAAGGCTACGCCAGCTATGGACTGAGAGACAAACGCCTTAAATATTATGTCGGAGGTACCGTTGCCTTAAACGGCAAATATGCCTTTGGTTTCCCAAGGCATAACCTGAGCCTGAGCTACCAGTACGATGTCAGGGCCCCCGGACAACAATTGGGCTTTGTAACCGCTGAAAAGCCGGTAGACCTCATTCGAAGAGGCGATAACAACCGGTACCTCTACAACCGGCTGTTTACACTTACATATACGAAAGAATTCCAAAACCGGATGACATTCAACCTGGGCTACAATAACTGGCAGCAGGAAGCTGCCGGAAGCCTGTACTTTGAGCGCCCCAACGGTGACACGGTGCGCAACCTGAGTACCAATGAGTTCAGCCTGAATTGGCGCTACTCGCCCGGGGAAAAATTCATACAGAACAGGCGGCAAAGATCTTATCTGGAAAACCAGGCCTGGGTATTTAACCTGAAGCTCACGGCCGGTTTCAATGAAGGTTATGCTGCTGATGTGATCGACTATCAAAAGTTGGAAGCAAAAATCGAAAAAAGATTTTTCTTTCCGCCATTCGGCCAGGCTTATGTATTCCTTACCGGAGGCTACCTGCTGGGGAATGTGCCTTACCCCTACCTGTTCATCCCGCAGGCTAACCAAAGTTACCGGTATAGCATCAGTTCTTACAACCTGATGAATTTTATGGAATTTGCTTCCGACCAATATGTGGGGCTGACCATTGATTATCACATGAAAGGCTTCCTGCTGAACCGCATACCACTGGTCAAAAAAATGTACCTGCGCGAGGTAGCCAGCTTTAAAGTTTTGTATGGAGACATCAGGCGCAATAACCTTCCCCAATACAATCCTGATTTATTACAATTCCCGGCTAATGAAAGGGGAGAAAGCATCGTGAATGCCTTTGGCCGTCAACCCTATATTGAAGCCTCTGTAGGAGTGGAGAATGTGCTTAAAGTATTGCGGATCGATTTCGTCAAACGCTTTACCTACAATGATTTGCCGCTCGCGGCACCCTGGGGTATACGCTTTAGCTTCGGAGCTGATTTTTAATTGATAAAGCTTGAAGCTTTTGCCTTATCTTTGCGCAAAAAATTACACGATCATGACAACTGGAATGCTTCATTTACACAGCGTCTTACGCTACCTGGTATTGTTCTTTGCACTTTGGGCGATCTTTAAATCCATGTCCGGCATGGGAGGGGGTAAAGCCTTTACTAAAGGAGATCAAAGACCAGGTTTATTTTTCATGATCAGCATGGATGTGCAGCTGCTTGTAGGATTGATCCTGTACTTCACCGGTGGATTCGGCATGAATAGCATTAAGACTTTGGGCATGGGAGCAACTATGCAAAACAGCATCACCCGTTTTTTTGCCGTTGAACACCTCATCGGTATGCTGATCGCCTTGATATTGGTACACATTGGGTATGCCGCTACCAAGAAAGCAGAACTGGCCGATCAAAAGAAATTCAAAAAATCTTTCTGGATGTATCTTATCGCATTAGTGGTGATCATCGCCAGTATTCCATGGCCGTTCCGCGAAGTAGGTGCAGGCAGAAGCTGGTTCCCGGGAATGTAGGAGTAACAATGTTCGTTAAACATACAATAAGGTATAAAGATTTGCACGCTTTATACCTTATTTTTTATCGCAAATCGATATTTTTAACCCTCATAACAAAACACCGCTTAAACCAATGAGATACCTTTACATCATCTATGCGCTGGCGCTATTTATCGCCCTATTTTTGGTGGCACTCCCTTTTGTGTTGTTGTTTAGCCTGTTCGGCAACCGTGGGCGCAGAGCGAGCTGGGTCGTTGTGCGTATCTGGGCCTATATCTGGTTTAACCTGGTAGGTATTTTTAATAAGAATATTTATGAAGCCCGCCCTGTAAAAGGCAGGAATTATATCGTGGTAGCCAACCATATTTCTTACCTGGACACACCCGTAATCTTCCGTTCTATCCCTTTTTTTGTAAGGCCCCTGGCTACTTACGAGTATGCAAAAATTCCTTTATTCGGCTATCTATACAAACATCTCGCGGTTATTATAGACCGGGCTAATCTCCAGAGCAAATCCGATGGCGTAAAAGTGTTGCGCCATACCCTGGACGAAGGCAGTAGTATACTGATTTTCCCGGAGGGAAGATTTAATACATCCGGTAAATTATTAAATGACTTTTACGATGGTGCTTTTAAAATCGCGATACAAACAGATACGCCCATTCTGCCCTTGCTGTTTTTAGACACCAATAAATTATGGCATTACAGCCGCTTTTGGTCTTTCCGGCCAGGCAGGAACAGGGTAGTATTCTTACCCGAGATCCATCCCGACGAAACTAACGGAGCGGTGAAGGATCTGAAAGATAAGGTATTTGGAGCAATGGAAACTCACTTAAAAAAATACCGGTCCATCACCGGATGACCCTTTATTAACATTTTTTTTACCCGGATCGGGTAAGTATTGTGGAAGTTTTCCTCAAATTGTGGAATTAAAGTGTTGGCCAGGTTAATTTTTTGTCTTAAATTGCATTTATATTTTTTTGTTTTGTTTTTAGTTTAAAGAGGGTAGGGGTCATTTTCTTATGATTCCTGCCTTTTTTAGGTTAATAATCCAAGCTTCCCAAAAAGCTACCAGTTCCCCGTATTTTATTAATAGCTAACAATTATTGCCCTATAAACAATACGTAAATTAAGGATTTATGATTTTTTGCGGTTACTAAATTATTGTAACTTTGCAGCCTTATGTCAGATGCTATTCTTCATGAATGTGGTCTTGCCTACGTAAGACTACGCAAGCCAATCTCTTATTATTATAGAAAATATGGTACTGCCTTCTACGGCTTAAACAAATTGTACCTGTTGATGGAAAAACAGCACAACAGGGGCCAGGATGGGGCAGGTATCGCAACTTTGAAATTAAACGTGGAGCCGGGGCACCCTTATGTGCACCGTTTGAGAATCCCCGGTTCAGGGGCGATCAAAGAAATTTTCAAAAATGTAAACCAGGAAGTGGAGGAGCTGGAAAAGCTTTACCCCGACCTGAAAACACACCCGGGGCTGCTGAAAGGTTACCTTCGATTTATGGGTGAGATCATGCTGGGGCACCTGAGGTATGGTACCCAGGGAAAAAATGAAGCCGCATTCTGCCATCCTTTTGTAATGCCGGACATTAATCCCGCACGCAACCTGACCATGGCGGGCAACTTCAACCTGGTCAATACCGACGAACTTTTTTCCAGAGTCGGCGCCAGCCCGAGTCCGCAAATGCGCGATAGCGATCTCGGCGCTATGATAGAAACGGTCCACCATTATTTATGTAAAGAAGAAGCCTTAAGCCCGGAGAACCCGGACATAGTGAAGGTACTGAAACAAGCGGCTTCCACCTTTGACGGCGGCTTTGTCTGCGGCGGATTAGTCGGTAATGGCTCCAGTTTTGTTTTAAGGGATAAAAATGGCATCCGTCCTGCCTATTATTACCAGGATGAAGAAATCATCGTAGTCGCTTCAGAGCGCCCCGCGATCCAGACCACGTTTAACCTAGGCATTGATGATGTAAAAGAATTAGCGCCCGGACATGCTGTAATTGTTGATCCGGATGGCAACTTCCGTTACGAACGTATACTGGAAGCATCGCCCAAAACGGCTTGTAGCTTTGAAAGAATTTATTTCAGCCGGGGATCCGATGCCGATATTTATAAAGAGCGTATTGCTTTAGGGGAACAGTTGGCGGAGGACGTTTTAAAATCGATCAATTACGATCTGAAAAATACCATTGTTTCCTTCATCCCGAATACCGCTGAAATTGCATTCTATGGTCTTATCAAAGGCCTGGAGACGTACCTGAAAGATGTGCTCGTAGAAAAGATCATTAAAAACAGGGATACGCTTACCGAAGAAGAGATGAGCGAACTCATCCACCGCAGGGTTAAGATCGAAAAGATCGCTATCAAGGACGTCAAGCTCAGAACGTTTATCACGGAAGACAGCAGCCGGGATGAAATGGTGCAGCACGTATATGATATTACTTATGGCACTGTCCGCCCGCATGTAGATACATTGGTAGTGATCGACGACAGTATCGTAAGGGGAACGACTTTAAGGGAAAGCATTATCACGATGCTCGACCGCCTGAAGCCCAAGAAAATTGTCGTGGTTTCTTCCGCCCCGCAGATCCGTTACCCGGATTGTTACGGTATTGATATGAGTCGCATGGGTGATTTCATTGCTTTCCAGGCTGCCGTTGCGCTGATCAAAGACCAGGGCAAAGAAGCACTCATGGAAGAAGTTTACCAGCTGATTAAAAATGCATCAGACGAGGACCTGCTGAAGGAAAACTATGTCAAACGCATCTATGAGCCATTTACACCCGTGGAAATCAGCGCTAAGATCGCTGCGATGTTGAAACAGGATTTCATTGAAGCTGAAGTAGAGATCATTTACCAGTCTATAGAAGGCTTACATAAGTCTTGCCCGGATAATACAGGTGACTGGTATTTTACCGGCAACTATCCGACCAAGGGTGGTAACCGTGTCGCCAACAGGGCATTTTTAAATTATATGGAAAAGAAATCGGGTAGAGGTTATTAGATCGGATCCCGGTTTCGATTATAAAAAAATAAGCACTTCTTTGAAGTGCTTATTTTTTTATGGTTATCAGATAACTTAACCTAAGTAAGATTTTAAAGACCCGCTGTAACGCGCTTTCTGCAGGCGTTTAATCGCCCTCTCCTTGATCTGGCGAATACGCTCTTTAGTCAGGTCATATTTCTTACCGATCTCCTCGATGGTCGGACCGTTGTCGCCTTCCAGGCCAAAGTAAGAA
>CAXYKQ010000285.1:0-7738 GCA_964277835.1 uncultured Edaphocola sp.
TTCCGATCTGAGCATTGCCCGTTTTGTCAATGACTCGATTCTTAAAGGAGCAAAACTTTCAGAGCAGGTATTTGCGGCAAAAAACAGCGAAGAAGTGATCAAATATGTATCAGAAAATGAGGATGCGATCGGATTTGTAGGAATGACGCATGCTTTTGATCCTAATTCCTCCGTAGGCTACGGTTCGTTCCGTAAAGAAGTTAAGGTAGTTTCCATCAAAAACGATTCGTTAGACCGGTTTATATTGCCTTACCAGGGCAGTATCGCCTTAAGAGATTATCCCTTCCACCGGAAATTATATTTTATCAGCCGGATAGAATCGAACCTCGCTTCCGGTTTTGCTAATTTTTTGACCAGTGAACCCGGACAGCTCATTTTCAATAAGTCCCGGATGGTGCCCCTGGCCGTACAATTGATCATCAGGGATGTGGAGATTAAACCTTAAGCCTGAAAAATGCATCTAAAGCATAGCGAAACAAATAATCAAGAAAAAAATAAACATTAAATAGAGCATATGAAAACATTAATCACTGTATTAGCAACAGCAGCAGCTACGGCTTTTGTCTATGATGTTAATGCGCAGTCATTAGAGAAAGGAAAGAAATTATTAGCTTATGAACGTTATGAGAGTGCGGAGAAAGAGTTGAATTCTTTGGCCGGGAGTAGTCCCGAAGCCAACTATTATTACGGGTTAGTACTGTTGGGCGAAGGAAAGACAAACGAAGCTAAAGCGGCTTTTGCGAAGCACCCTTCTGATTTCAGGAACATGGCCGGTACCGCCCGTGTATTGTTTGAAGAGGGTAAAAGTGCCGAGGCGATCAAAATATTACAGGATATAGTAGATGGTGCGAAGAAAAAAGACTCGGAAAAATACCAGGTAGCGGCCGACGCCATCACTTATAGCGACAAAGCAACGCAATACGATCAGGCGATTGCCTGGTACAGGACAGCCCATGAAAGAAAGGCTAACCAACCGGAAGTAATGATTGGCCTGGGTGATGCTTTACTACGTAAAAATACCGGGGAGTCTAATGGGGAAGCGGTAAGGATGTTCGATGCAGTAGTTGCAGAAGGTAAAATGAAATCCCTTGCTTATGCCCGTCACGGCTTGATCTGGTTAAATGCCCGTAACTACGACGAGGCCTTGAAAAGCTACAACCTGGCAAAAGAGTCTGATAAAGAAAATCCATTGCCTTACGGCGACCTGGCCGATGTTTACTACAGGGCCGGTAAATATGAGCTGGCGAAACAAAATATCGAGGAGTACCTGAAGCTTTCTGATAAGTCCATCCGCGACCAGATGCGTTATGGTAATATTCTGTATTTAACCAAAGACTATACCGGGGCGGCTAAAATATACCAGGATCTGATCAATGCAGGCGAAGGTAAAAAAACGCCTTCCCTGTACAGAGGTCTGGCCTTTACTCAATACCAGAACGATCAGCTTTCAGAAGCCATGAAGAACTTCGAAACGTACCGTTCGACGGTAAGCGATGCGTCTAAATACACTTACGAGGACTATCTGTACTACGCCTATGTCAATAATGCAATGGCCAAAGAAGATTCCGTAAATGCCGCTAAATATCAAAGTGTAGCCGATCAAAACTTTACGCTGGCACTTCAGAAAAGTACAGATAAAGATAAAACAGAACTGTATCGTAAAATCGCGGACGGTTATAAAGAAACCCGTAACTGGGCAAAAGTATCGGAGTGGTACTCTAAAATGATCGCGGAATATCCCGAGTCTTCTCCTTTGGATTATTTTAATGCCGGTTACTATGCTTATTTCGCAAAAGACTTTAGCGGTGCAAAAACTAAATTGGAAGCCTTTAATGCTAAATACCCGGATGAGATCTTAGGACTTTACTGGTTGGGCAGGGTGGCTGCGGCCCAGGATCCGGAAGCAAAAACCGGTACAGCTGTAGAACCTTTCAAAAACTGGTTGAATAAGCCATTAGCAGAAGGTAAAGAGCGTAAGACAGAAGAGTATGTTTATGCTTACCAATATCTGGCGCTTTACGAGTACAATAAAGGAAATGGCCGCGCTGCGGTAGATTATTCCAAAAAAGTACTGGAATATGACGCAAATAACGAAACCGCTCAGCAGATCATTAAATACTTTGCTCAAAAAGGGATCAAATAATTATCGTATTATCATTGATAAAGCAGCCATCGGATATCGGTGGCTGCTTTTTTTCGAGGTAGATTGTTACTTTGTTTTTGTAGCCGGGTTCGACAAAATTCCTTTCGATCGGTGTTTCAGGAGCGAAGCCGAGGTTAAAAGCCGCTTTTGCAGATCGCTTTCCTTGTTGAACGTTAAGTATTTATGAAATAACAAATGACCTATTTCCAATGTTGTAAATTTGTCAGGAAGTTTAAACAGGAATGAGCGGAGAGGGATAGCAAATAATTCATTTTTCTTAATATAAATCCCTGTTAAGCGTATATATATTGTCATGCAGTATATATGATTAATTTGGGGGTCTAAAAACTTGTTAATCCGCTTCGCTTAGTTTATTTTTGTTGATTCAATTACGCCAATTTGATTCATTAATTGTCGTTAAAGGGTAGTATTTATGTCATCAATAAGTCAAATTTTACTTGCGATAGACCCGAAAAGTGTGTCTTCTTATATTCCCTTAATGTTGCAGTTTGCGTTAGCGGGAATTGTAGTTATCGCCTTAATGTTATTAACACATACTTTAGGTCCTAAACGTCGTACTTCCGACAAGCTAGTCAACTTTGAGTCCGGTATTGAGCAGATCGGGAATGCCCGTAAGCCTATGGGGGTGAAGTATTTCGTAGTAGCGATCTTGTTTGTTTTGTTTGATGTGGAGGTAATTTTCTTTTATCCATACGCAGTTAATTTTAAAGGCTTGGGTACCGAAGGGTTCCTCGCTGTAATAATGTTTGTGGCTTTATTTGTTTGCGGCTTCTTTTATGTCATCAAAAAGGGCGCACTGAAATGGGAAGATTAAAATGTGCAAATTGGAAAATTTGCGAATTAGAAAATGATGTACATGAATTGGCAAATGTGAGGAAGTAAGAAATTGTTAGAAAGTTTCCATTTACAAATCCACAAATTAGCAAATTCACAAATTAGAAAAAGTGAGACCAGTAAAATATAACGAAAACAGTAAAGTTCAGCTGGCTGAAATTCCCGATGGTTATTGGGGAGAAGGCTTCATGACTACCATGTTTGACAAAGCCATCGGTTTAGCGCGGGCAAATTCCATGTGGCCATTACCCTTCGCCACTTCTTGTTGTGGTATCGAGTTTATGGCAACTATGGGCGCCAGCTATGACCTGGCCCGTTTCGGATCAGAACGTATGGCTTTTACCCCGCGTCAATGCGATATGTTGCTGGTGGCGGGAACGATCTCTAAAAAATTAGCGCCCGTCTTGCGCCAGGTATATTTGCAAATGGCAGAGCCCAGATGGGTAATTGCGATTGGCGCCTGTGCCAGTAGTGGTGGCATTTTTGATTCTTACTCTGTACTGCAGGGCATAGACCAGGTTATCCCGGTAGATGTATATGTGCCGGGTTGTCCGCCAAGACCGGAAGGTATATTGGATGGCGTGATGAAGTTACAGGAAATTGTAAAGAACGAAAGCCTGAGAAGAAGGCATTCGGATCGATACAAAGCATTATTAAACGAATACGGTATTCAATAGTCTGGCATCATGATCAGTTTAGAAACTTTACAGGAGAAACTTCAGGACGCACACAATGGATTGCAACTGGTGGACAACCGCGGCATGATGGAATGCGAAATCCCGGCAGATAAAAACCTGGATATCGTCAGCTACCTGCATAAAGAGCTGGGTTTCCAATTTTTAACAGATATTACCGCGGTACATTATCCTGAAGCGCAAGGTAGAGAATTGTGCGTGGTTACCCATTTACATAACTTAGTGGAAAATACCCGTTTGCGCTTGAAAGCATATTTGCCCGTGGCGCAACCGGACATACATTCATTGACTTCCGTGTTTTCAGGCGCCAACTGGATGGAGCGGGAAACCTATGATTTCTTCGGGATCAATTTTGTAGGCCACCCGGACCTGAGGAGGATACTGAATGTAGATGAGATGGATTATTTCCCGATGCGTAAAGAGTATCAAATGGAAGATCCGACCCGATTAGACAAGGATGATGCCATGTTTGGCCGTTAATTTTTAAAAAAGAAATTTCAACATTATGGTTGAAAAGCAACATCAACATATTAAGCTCGCGGAAAACTCTATAGAGAAGGAGACTACGACCATCAACCTGGGACCTACGCACCCGGCTACGCATGGTATCTTCCAGAATATTATGGAGATTGACGGGGAGCGCGTGTTGAAAACAGAAATGACTGTAGGCTATATCCACAGGGCATTTGAAAAAATTGCAGAAAGGAGACCTTATAGCCAGGTTACGACATTGACCGACCGCCTGAACTACTGTTCTGCTCCCATCAATAATATGGGCTGGCACATGACGGTGGAGAAACTCGTTGGCCTTGAATTGCCACCACGTGTAGATTACCTGCGCGTGATTATCATGGAGCTTGCCAGAATCGGGGATCACCTGATCTGTAATTCGGTGATCGGTGTAGATACCGGCGCTTTAACCCCATTTACCTATGTCTTCCAATGGCGGGAGCGTATCTATGATATTTTTGAAAGCATTTGCGGCTCCCGCTTGACCACCAATATGGGACGCATCGGGGGCTTTGAGCGCAATTTTACCGATGAAACCTGGAAAAAGATCCATGACTTTATGGATACCTTCCCGGCCATGCTCAAAGAATTTGAGGCCCTGCTGACGCGTAACCGCATCTTTATGGACCGCTGTATCGGCGCCGGGCCGATCAGTGCCGAGCGTGCGCTGAACTGGAGCTTTACGGGACCAAACCTGAGAGCCTCCGGTGTGGATTATGACGTGCGTGTAGCGCAGCCGTACAGCCGTTATAATGAATTTGATTTCAAGATACCGGTAGGCACTACCGGCGATACTTATGACCGCTACCTGGTGCGCAATATAGAGATGTGGGAAAGTTTCAGCATCATCCGGCAAGCTTTGGAGAAATTAAAAGGTCTGGATGCTTCTGTATTCCATGCAGACGCTCCAGAGTTTTACCTGCCGGAAAAAGCGGATGTTTACTCCAAAATGGAGGCTTTGATCTATCACTTCAAAATCGTGATGGGAGAAACCGACCTGCCGGAAGGTGAAGTATACCATGCGGTAGAGGGTGGTAACGGAGAGTTGGGGTACTACCTGATAAGTGATGGGGGGCGCACGCCGTACCGTTTGCATTTCAGGAGACCTTGTTTCATTTATTACCAGGCATTCAACGAGATGGTTGCCGGTGGGTTGTTTAGTGATGCGGTGGTTACTTTGAGTTCGATCAATGTAATTGCCGGTGAGCTGGATGCTTAGGTTGATTAGCTAATTATGATGATTAGCTGATGAGCTGATGAAGAAAGTTTTTTGAATGAAATGTGTGCCACATGCAAGAAGATTTGAAAAGAGATAATTTTATTCTTCAATTAAGTTTTCAGTTTGCTGTTGAGATAATAGGTTTTTGTGAATTGTTGGAGCAGCAAAGAAAATGGTCCTTAGCTAACTAGATCATAAGAGCTAGTCTTTCCATTGGAGCTAATGCGAAAGAAGCGCAGAATGCAGAGAGTAAGGCAGACTTTATTCATAAGATGAAAATTGCTGCTAAAGAAGCGGATGAAGTGGAATTTTACCTGGAAGTATGTAACGCAGCAACTCAATTACCGGATGCCGTTGACTTACTGGACAAAGTTCAATCGATCAATCGGGTATTGAATAAAATAATAGGAACAACGAAAAGAGGCAAATTGTAACATAATATGAATCAATAGGCCAATTTGAATAGTATAAAATAAATAAATGATCAGCTTTCTGATCGGTTAGCTTATCAGCTAATCAGCTCATTAAAGCGAATCAGCTAATTGATAAAAATGGCAATACAGTTTTCGCAAGAAAAATCAGATAAAGTAGCAGAGATCATTGCGCGCTACCCCGAAGGGAAGCAGAAAAGTGCTTTGATCCCTTTGCTGCATTTGGCACAGGAGGAGTTTGGTGGCTGGCTTGATGTGCCGGTAATGGATTATGTGGCATCTTTACTCTCCATTAATCCTATTGAAGTGTACGAGGTGGCTACATTCTACACGATGTTCAATATGAAGCCGGTAGGTAAATATGTGTTGGAAGTGTGCCGCACCGGTCCCTGTATGCTTTGCGGCAGCGACCAGATCATTGATCATATCAAACAAAAGTTAGGGATCAAAGAAGGCGAGACTACTGCTGATGGCCTGTTTACATTAAAACCTGCGGAATGCCTGGGTGCCTGTGGCTATGCCCCGATGATGCAATTAGGGAAGTATTATAAAGAGCACCTCACGATAGAAAAAGTGGATGTACTGCTGGATGAATTAAGGGCCGCGGCTACAGTTTAAATAGTGTATATTTAATTTTAAATAATAAATCATGAAAAGGTTAATCACTGCTTTAGGAATGATACTTTTGCTGTCCGCTTGCGGTGGCGACAGGGAGCAGGATGCCAAAGATAAAGGCGAAACCGGCAAAGAGCAGGTTGCTGTAAGCACGGATAAGCCAATGACAGGTGATGCCCTGGTGGGTACCTATGTAGGTCATTTACCATGTGAATCCTGTGATGCGATGATTACCAGTATTATCCTCAATGAAGATAATACCTATGCGATCACTACCAGGCCGGAAAATGATACCGCATTTGCTATGCCGATGGTAGATAGCGGAAGGTTTGTTACGAGAGATTCCATTTTGGAATTGACGGATAAAGCCGGGGAAATAAGAAATTATAAGATCCAGGCTAAGGTGCTGAAACAATTGGGTGCAGATGGGAATCCCCTGGACGCTCCGGGAGAAAGTCACTACCAGTTTGTGAAGCAATAAGTTTTTTGAAAAATATGAAAAGTAGGATCATGTGGCCGTTTCTATTATTGTTGTGTTTAGGTACAACCAATATAAAAGCGCAAACACTGGTTTTGTTTCGTGCAGTAGACAATGGAACTGCGAAATTGTATGACAGTACGACACATGTATTTTTACATTATAACACAGCAGATACCATAATCACGAACAGGCATTTTGACCGGGTTCAGGCATTGCCTCCAATTGACTACCGGCAGGCGGCAATAAAGATTAAATTAAGTGAAGAAGGGCGCAGGAGGTTTGCAGAGGCCACCAGGGAATCTATAGGGCAACAAATCCTGATTATTCTGGGAGACAGGTTACTGTCAGCGCCTACAGTAGTCAGTGAAGTCAAAGGTGGGGAACTTGAGATTACCGGAGGCTATACTTATGAAGAAGTAAAAGTACTGGCAAACCGGTTGCAGCAAAAAGGACAAAAGGGTAGTGTAGTGCCCCTGGAGGAGGTGAAAGCGGCCATCAGTAAGTTGGATGCGGCACTGGTGCGCAAAGATGATAAAATGTTAGAAGAGCTGTTAAGTGAGTCGCTGCTGATGGGGCATTCCAACGGCTATTTCCAAACGAAAGAGGATGTGATCCGTGATTTGAAAAGAGCAAAGATCACCTATGATAAAATTGAACAACATAGTATACAGGAGCAGAATCAGCAGCGCGGATTTTGTAGAGTGAACAGGATCATTACGGTTACCGGTAAATATGAAGGTGCCGGGTTTACTATGAAACTGGCAGTGATGGAGATCTGGGTAGATGACC
>CAXYKQ010000286.1:0-3591 GCA_964277835.1 uncultured Edaphocola sp.
GCTTTTA
The DNA here is from genome assembly GCA_964277835.1 of uncultured Edaphocola sp. Taxonomy (GTDB): domain Bacteria; phylum Bacteroidota; class Bacteroidia; order Chitinophagales; family Chitinophagaceae; genus Edaphocola. The sequence goes on from CAXYKQ010000286.1 coordinate 8, forward strand.
CCGTCTTGGTCACATCCGGCAGGTAAGCCGCTACTAAATTCGGAGCATAGTGCATATTGGCATCTGCGGAGTTCACCCGGATCACCGGTGCATCCAGGAAGTCGAAAGCATCTTTCTGTACCCGATAAGCGATCTCAGAAGAGATCGAGGCAAACGGCCATTGCTCTTCCACGATCACCAGGCGGTTTGTTTTCTTTACAGAATTCAGGATCGTCTCATGGTCTAAAGGACGAATGGTACGCAAATCGATCACTTCAGCATCAATACCCTCTTTCGCCAGCTCCTCTGCTGCCGCCAGAGCCACTTTCATCATTTTATTGTAAGAAATAATGGTAATATCTTTTCCTTCGCGGGCGATACGCGCTTTACCGATAGGGATCAGGTATTCTTCTTCGGGAACTTCACCCAGGTCGCCATACATTACTTCAGATTCCATGAAAACAACCGGATCGTCATCACGAATAGCAGATTTCAGCAAACCTTTGGCATCGTAAGGATTAGAAACAGAGATCACCTTTAAACCCGGGATATTGGCATACCAGCTTTCAAAAGCCTGGGAGTGTTGCGCTCCTAACTGACCCGCAGAGCCATTAGGGCCGCGGAAAACGATAGGGTTACCAAAATGACCGCCGCTCATAGACAACATTTTTGCAGAGTGATTCAGGATCTGGTCCAGTGCCAGTACGGCAAAGTTCCAGGTCATGAATTCTACGATAGGACGTAAACCATTGGAGGCCGCGCCCACCGCTATAGCCGCAAAACCCAGTTCTGCGATCGGAGTATCAATTATTCTTTTGGGACCAAATTCTTCCAACATTCCCTGGCTTACTTTGTAAGCACCATTGTATTGCGCAACTTCTTCACCCATCAAAAATACACGCTCATCTCTACGCATTTCTTCTTGCATCGCCTCACGTAAGGCCTGACGAAAAGCTATTTCAGCCATAAACTATCCTTTATTAGATTAATTTCTGATTATAAAAAATTCGCGTAAAGATACATTACTATCTCGTAATAGGGATTATTTTATCTTAAAAAATAAGATTTTAACCTCAATGGGGAATAGGGCTTACCCCGGCGCGCCTGTAAACTGCGTTAAAAAACTGCTCCTGACATGTTTACACTTTATAGTTATAGGCATGCAATCATCTTTGACCGGATTACTATTTTATAGCGGCAATATTAAAATTTACTTCGTCTTTTAATGAAACGAATAATGATCTGGACAGCGGTACATGGTTGTAGAAATATTTGCTACATTAGCCGGGAAACATTTCTTAGTCTTAAACAATAAAATCTATTTTCCCGGTCCTGAGGCCGCCACAGCAATTACAGTAACGTATGACAAATTTACCCAAACGCATAGATTACTTACAGTATGTTCCGGTAGGGATAATACTGGGTGTAATAATGGTTAACGTACCTGGTGTTCAAGGCTTTAAAGATGATATCAATTGCTGGATAAATTGGTCAGACACCATCAGGCAACATGGCTTGCGCAATGTATATGACGGCGGTACCAATTATCTGCCCGTTTATCATTACGTGCTTTGGGCCTTCTCAAAATTTGCACCGGACAGAGATTTCCTGGTGCAGTTCAGCTATATATTAAGGTATTTCACATTGATTGTAGAAATGCTGGGATTATGGATTCTATATTTATGGTCCGGTAAACGAATATCTTTTGCCTGCATCCTGACGATATCCCTGCTTAACCCGGCATTTATCTACAATAATCTGATTTGGGGACAGGTTGATGGTATGCTTGCTACACTTGCTATCGCATCACTGTACTTCGTCTACAACCGGAACTATATCTCAGGCGCGCTGTTGCTTTGCGTTATGCTCAATTTTAAATTACAGGGAATCATTTTTATACCTTTATATTTTTTGATTTTGCTGGCGCAAACATCCCTAAGGCAGTGGCCCAAAGTCATACTAACCAGCTTTTTGACCTTAACGGCCACGCAGGTAGTGATACTGCTGCCTTTTATGTCGAAACCGGGAGGGGTGCAACAAATATTGCATACCTTAAATAGCTTAATTGGCTATGTGCCTAAAGTGTCTTCCCTGGCTTTCAATTTCTGGTCATTAAGTTTGGGAGCTGCTGCCGACACTACACCGGATCATTTGCCCGTATTTGCCGGCATCAGTTATCAACAAACGGGGCTGTATCTTTTCCTGTCCGCCTCATTCCTGACGCTGTTCCCATTGATACGGTTCGTTTATTTAAAACAGATTATGAAAAGAACGACCGGCGAATTGCCAAAAGAGACCGTGTGGAGCAGTGCGGCTTTATTGACCCTTTCATTTTTTTATTTCAATACGCAGATGCATGAACGTTATTGCCATCCGGCCCTGATTTTTATCGCTGCGCTTTTTTTCAACGACAGGAAATACTGGCTGATCTACCTGCTGTTCTCTTTTGCTTATTTAATGAATTTGGAATTTGTACTAAGATGGCTGGAATTGAATAATTATGACCACTCCTGGCTTTTCGACCGTACGTTAATCGCTTCCTTATTTGGAGGAACTATTATTTTACTCTGGATCGCATTATTTAAGCAATCCTGCTTCGCAGGCACCGGTAAAAGTTTAATAAATACTAAACAATCACAGGTCAGGATGCGCAGTTAATGGGAGTAAACAGGCGAGGTCGCTTCCGTTTAAAGGAAAATTACAAGCGCGTACCGGGTAAATCAACACAATCAGTCGTATATTTGAGCCTATTCTTATATAAGTAGAAAGATCGACGATAAGACAGCAGGCAAACGTGTTGCAACCGGAGCCGATAGCCTGGGATGATCAAATCGTTTACAGGAGGAGCGAAACGATACAAATAGCTGTAAGCCGGCTTTCCCTACTGTAAAAATTCTCTTCCATTTTTTTATAAACAATATGAATAATTTTAGTTTTTTTTCCTAATTTTGCTTTCCAATTTATTTATTAACGCAAATAATTTCAATTATTATGGCAGTAAAAATCCGCCTGCAACGCCATGGGTCTAAAAAACGCCCATTTTATTTCATCGTAGCTGCTAACAGCACTTCTCCACGTGACGGTAAATTTATCGAAAAATTAGGTACTTACAATCCATTGACGGTACCCGCAACTGTTCGTATCAACCGTGAAGCGGCTCTTGAGTGGTTAAACAAAGGAGCACAGCCTACTAACACAGTACGTCGTATCTTATCATTCAAAGGTGTATTGTACATGAAACACCTTATGCGTGGTGTCGCTTTAGGTTTATTCAACGAAACGGAAGCGAAAGAGAAATTCGAAAAATGGAATGCTGAACACGAGCAATTAGTCGTTAAACGTGAAGAAGCTAACCGTAAACACAAAGCGGATAAGCGTCATGCTGCTTCCCAGGAATCTGTTCGTCGTGTAGAAGAGAAAGAAGCTGCTAAAGCTGCTGCAAAAGCGGAAGCTGAAACAGCAAATGCTGCTGCAGCAGATGCTCCGGCTGCTGAAGGCGAAGCTCCTGCAGAAGAAGCTTAATCTTTTTTGTATAAAAATTAAGGAAAAGGAAATAACAATTTGTTGTTTCCTTTTTTTATGAAACCAGATCAATCATGGAATTT
>CAXYKQ010000287.1:0-6798 GCA_964277835.1 uncultured Edaphocola sp.
TTAAAACATTTTTCTGCCCAGGAGTCAACGGCTGCTTCCCGTCAAAAGTTTAATGAAGAACTGGACCAGGTGCTGACAGCACCTCAGAAAGCGCAGCGGGCCGAAATGCAGGCTCAAAAAAAGGACATGCTGGAACAGATGCCGCATAGAGGGGAATTGAAAAACGCACCCGGAAAGGCCACAACAACAAAATAAATTTTAAGAGAATGCCATTGAAAATACCGGATGAGTTCCGCCTTTCAATGGCTTTTTTGGGCCAAAGCAAAATAAAGGGAGTAATTATTTGTTAACAATTTGATCACCCAACCTTTACAGGCAACATTCCGTCTTTTTATACATTAATGTTCCAAAGAACTCGTAATTTTAGAAATTATAAAGCATTTTTATATGCAGCGAAATAAAATTAATGTATGGTGGTTGCAGGTAACCCTTTTATTGTGTATCCTGGTTTCGGCCCATCTTGGGTATAGCCAAAGCTACCCGACCAGTGATGTGGCGAAGCCGGCGACCCGTAAAATTATGATCCCTACGGCATTCACGCCCAATAATGACGGGCATAACGATGTGTTTAAAATGGTCAACGTAACCGACGAAACCTTACTGGAAATGCGGGTATTTAATCGTTGGGGCACCGTAGTTTTCGCTACCAACGATATTGGTAAAGGCTGGGACGGCAAATATAAAGGACAGGACCAACCGATGGCCGTATATGGTTACGCTATAAAAATAAGATATAGCGATGGCGCCGAAGAAGTGTATAAAGGAACCGTGACTTTAATTCGTTAGTCTTGTAAAGGCTATTTCTTAAAAAAGCTTCCCTGTCCATCCGGGAAGCTTTTCTATTACTCTTCGAAATTTTTCTTTTTGCGATTCAGTGGTTTTTGTTTCACCGGTTTAATGAAATGCATATGGCCCAGGAACTCCATCCATTGTTCCACCGTGCGGGCTTCAGCAACATCAAAAGACCCGATCCTGGTCCGGCGTAAGGCACTGAGATAACCGCCCACAACGAGTACCGCCCCGAAATCGTTGGCCAGTGACCGGATATAGGTACCCGTACTGCAATTGATGCGGAAATGTACTTCGGGCAATGCTATTCGCGTAATCTCAAATTCATTTATCGTAACTTTCCTCGGGTCCGGTTTCACTTCTTTGCCGGCACGCGCCAGTTCATACAGTCGTTTACCGTCTTTTTTAATGGCAGAGTGAACGGGCGGCAACTGCTCGATCTCGCCAACGAATTGCGCTACCGCAGCCCTGATAACAGTTTCGCTGAGCTGGCTGTAGTCTTTTATGTTTTCGGGGGCGGACTCCAGGTCATAAGTCGGCGTTGTGGCACCTAAAGTAATCACCCCGGTGTATTCTTTATCCTGTTTTTGAAACTGTTCGATCTGTTTGGTCATTTTCCCGGTGCAGCAAATAAGCAACCCCGTTGCCAGGGGGTCCAGCGTACCACAATGGCCTATCTTTGCATGCGTCGTACGCTTTATTTTATTGATCGCATCAAACGATGTCCAACGGTAAGCTTTGTCGATCAAAATAACCGCACCTTCCTTTATTTCTGTTTCTGTAGGATTAAAATTCATTTTGCAAAAATCTCCTTTTCCCGGTGAATTGCCAAAATCGATTCACGATTAATTAATTGAGCGGATGTATTATTATTAGGGATTTATTTGTACGTTTGCAGCTAGTTTTAAAAGCATTTTGTCACAATTCTATTTTTCGTATCGTAAATGAATAATACGTATCGTGGTCTGGTCGATCAAACATTTGATTTTCCCCAAGAGGGATTTGAAGTTGACGACAACTACTTAAAGTTTAATGGTGTAGACATTAAAAGGTTAATTGACAAGTATGGCACACCTTTTAAACTGACCTTTCTTCCTAAAATAGGATCCCAGATTAACAAGGCAAAAGAGTATTTTAACAATGCTATTAAAAAGCACCGTTACCCGGGAACGTACAATTATTGTTATTGTACCAAAAGCTCTCACTTTTCCTTTATAATGGAAGAAGCGCTTAAGAATGATGTCCATGTAGAGACTTCTTCTGCCTATGATATGGACATTATTAAGGCGCTGCATGCAAAAAAGAAATTGGACAAAGAGCGCTTTATCGTATGTAACGGCTACAAAACAAAACAATATACCAAAGCCATCTCCAGGCTGATCAACGAAGGTTGGACTAACGTAATCCCGGTACTGGACAATAAAGAAGAAATTGAAGATTACCAAAAAGCGGTAAGAGGAAAAGGTCCTGTAAACTTAGGAATCAGGATCGCAGCGGAAGAAGAGCCTACTTTTGATTTTTACACTTCGAGGCTGGGTATCCGTAAAGAAGAGATCCTGGAATTTTATGTAGACAAGATCAAAGGAAACAGCAAATTCCAGCTGAAGATGCTGCACTTCTTTATGAATAAAGGAATTAAAGATGATATTTATTATTGGAGTTCTTTAAGCAAGGTGATCAACCTTTATTGCCAGCTGAAGAAGATCTGCCCGGAACTGGACAGCATCAACATCGGCGGAGGCTTCCCGATTAAGCACAGCCTGGGTTTTGATTATGATTATCAATACATGGCCAACGAAATCGTATCGACCATAAAAAATGTATGCAAGAAGAATAAGGTAGATATGCCGCACATCTTTACCGAGTTCGGCTCTTTTACGGTTGGTGAAGCGGGAGCGGTTATTTATAGTGTATTAGGAGAGAAGAAGCAGAATGACCGGGAGATCTGGTACATGATCGACAGTTCCTTTATCACTACCCTGCCGGATACCTGGGGTATTGGGGAGAAGTTCCTGATGCTGCCGGTAAACCAATGGGAAAATGAATACCAGGAAGTGCATCTTGGCGGGCTGACTTGTGATGGCCATGATTTCTATACTTCCGAGGAGCACATCAACGCGGTATTCCTGCCCAAGCTGGACGATGAAACGGTGGAGACTAAAGAGCCTTTATACATAGGGTTCTTCCATACCGGTGCTTACCAGGACCAGCTATCGGGTTATGGCGGGATCAAACACTGCATGATCCCCTCCCCCAAGCATGTAATTGTAAATGTGAAGAAAAACGGGGAAATGGAGGATTGGTTGTATGCTAAAGAACAAACACCATTAAGTATGTTGAAGATATTGGGCTACGTGAAATAACTAAAATCGCGTATAAATATAAAGACGTCTGGAAAGGCTGTGTCCCATTAAGCTTGTCTCAATGTGGCGTAGTTACTTCACAGACGTTTTTTTTGTTCAGTACGAGTAAGTGAGGATCCGGGCGTCCTCCATCATTTCCATGATGAGCTTGTTATGTGCTTTCAACTTGCCGCTCACATGCCAGGTGCCGATATACCCGGTGTTCATTTTTAATTGCTTGGTGAGTTTACTTTTGAGATGATACCGCCGGAACAGGTGTTCACAATAATCAAAATCACCCTGGCTGGCAAAAGTGATCGTGTATTGATTAATCTTATGCTGGTGGTCTATCTTTCGCTCAAGGCCTACCAATAGCTGGAGCACCAGCAACATGAGCAAAGCGCCTAAAATCGCCAAGATGTAATAACCGGATCCGACAGCCATGCCCAGCGATGCGGTAGCCCATACCGAAGTGGCGGTGGTAATGCCCCCGATCCGGTTGGAATCCTTGAAAATGATGCCTGCCCCCAGGAAACCGATCCCCGTGACAATATTGGCGGCCAGGCGATCGGGATTGCCGATGCCTATTTTAAGGGACAGTATCGTAAACAGGCAGGAACCGAAGGCCACAAGAATGAACGTCCTCAGGCCGGCAGACTTGTTCCGGTATTCCCGTTCCAAGCCGATGATGCCGCCCACAATAATGGAAATGCAGAGGAGTAAAACCTGGTAGGCCAGTTCGCCGTAGTCCAAAGGAATAAAATGCTGCATGAATTAATATTCGTTTTAAACAGGATGCCGATTATTGTACAAATGTATTGATTTTTTGAACTTTTAGATTTACTTTGCGACCATGAAAATATTCATCGCCGGAGCTTCCGGATTAGTAGGCGGCAATTGCCTGAAGCACTTTAGCGAACAGGGACATGAGGTGGTAGGTACCCACTTATCCTTTGGTACAGAAAACACCGTTTTTTATAATACTTTAGAGCCGGCACACCCGGATAATTTTGATGTGAAAGCCTTTGCTCCCGATGTGATCGTGCATTGCGGGGCGCTGACTCATGTGGATTACTGCGAGGATCATATCGAGGAAAGTTATGAGAAAACAGTAGCCAGTACAAAGGCTTTAGTCAATCTATCCAAAGAGTGTTCTGCCAGGATGGTTTATATTTCTACCGATTATGTCTTTGATGGCAGAGAAGGGCCGTACAGAGAAGAAGCAGAGATAAATCCTTTGAGTGTTTATGGAAAACATAAGCTGGCTGCAGAGCAAATGGTGCTTCAGGAAATAGCAGAGAGCCTGGTGTTACGAGTTACCAACGTTTATGGCGACGAGATCAGGGGAAAGAACTTCATTGCCCGTATCATCAGCCAGTGCAAAGAGGGACAAAAACTCACTCTAAACCTGCCTAAAGATCAGTATGCCTCGCCGACTAATGCCTGGGATATTGCACGGGCTATGCTGGTATTGCTGAGTGATAACCATTCGGGCGTATTCCACATCGGCAGCACCGATTATATGAACCGGGTGGAACTGGCCTTGCGCGTATTGAAATATTTCCCGGATGCTGCTTATGATCTGAAAGCTATTGATACAGCAAGCCTGAACCAACCCGCCAAACGCCCTTTGTTAGGAGGTTTTGTAAAAGAGAAGTTTTCTAATCTCTACCCCGAGTTTTTATTTGGGACGGTAGATGATTATGTGAGCAGTAAGATATAATTGTAAATGGTTAATTATAAATTGTTAATTTACCATTTACAATTAACCATCACTCATTAATTAACAATCACGAATCACTCATTAACCGTTAGTAATCAGCTGTCACCCATCAACAATTCACCATTTAGCATTCATAATTAACCATCGCCAAATAAATCCGGGTCGGGCCCTACTCTTTGTCCCTTGTCTAAAGCATCGATCCGGCTCATGTCCTCTCTTGCTATTTCAAAATTCCAGATATCATAGTTTTCAGCTATACGTTGCGGATGTATGCTTTTAGGTATGCTGATGATGCCATGCTGCATATTCCATCGTAAAACCAGTTGCGCGATCGTTTGTTGTATTTAGCGGATAAATCCTGTAATAAAGGAATTGCGAATACCCCACCCTGCATTAAAGGGCTCCAGGCTTCAAAGCGAATCTCGTGCTGCCGGCAAAAGCGCTGTAACTCCTCCTGTACCAGGTAAGGATGATGTTCCAGCTGGTTGATCATCGGCTTAATGGTGCAATAAGGCAGCAGTGCTTCCAGGTGATGTTGCAGGAAATTACTGACCCCGATAGCCCTTACCTTTCCCTGCCGGTACAATTCTTCCATGGCCTTCCAGGTATCTTTTTCTTTCCCTTTTACCGGCCAGTGTACGAGGTAGAGGTCAATATACGAAGTGTTCAATAAGGCAAGGCTGCGCTCGAATGCTTTTAAGGTAGCGGTATAGCCCTGGTCCGCGTTCCACACCTTGGTCGTTACAAAAAATTCAGACCTGTCGATACCGGAAGCATTTATGGCCTGTCCTACCCCGGCTTCGTTATGGTAAAAAGAAGCGGTGTCGATATGCCGGTAACCGGTATCGAATGCGGCTTTAAGCGCTTCCAGCAGGGCTTCGCCATTACCCGACTGCCAGACCCCCAACCCTAATTGGGGGACGGCTACGCCGTTATATAATTCGATTTTTTGCATGATATCATTCCGGGTTTATACAATTACTTTCTCAATCAGGTTTTCCCCGTAGGCATAAGGCAGGTAGGCCAGCGATGGTACGGGCCTGGTGATGATCAGGCTGGCCTTTTTACCCACCGTAATACTGCCCATGCTTTCCTCCAGCTCTAAGGCGGCGGCGGCGTTGATCGTTTGCGCATTGACCGCTTCTTCGGGCGTCATCTTCAACTGGGTACAGGCTATGGTCAGCAACAGGTTCATATTACCCGAAGGGCAGGTGCCGGGGTTCAGGTCGGAGGCCAGGCACACCGGGAGATCAGCATCGATCATCATCCTGGCGGGTTGGTAGTGCATGCCGAGAAAGAAAGCGGCTCCCGGTAGTAAGGTCGGGATGGTATGGCTTTCGCGCAGGCATTCCAGCTCTTCCTCGCCCATACTTTCCAGGTGGTCGACACTTACTGCGTCATGTTTCACACCGACCTGCACGCCGCCGGAACGGTGCAACTGGTTCGCATGTATTTTCGGTTTCAGGCCATATTTCCAGCCGGCAGCTAAAAGTTGCTCCGTTTCTGCCACTGAGAAAAAGCCTTCTTCGCAGAATGCGTCCATGTAATCGGCCAGTCCCTCGCCGGCTACCCTAGGCAACATTTCGTTGATAATCAGGTCTATATACCCTTGATGATTTTCTTTATATGCGATAGGGAAGGCATGTGCCGCCAGGAAACTGGCTTTAACCGGTACCTGCGGATAGGCTTCTTTTAAGCGGCGGATAACGCGCAACATTTTCAGTTCCGCTTCGGTATTTAAGCCATAACCACTTTTTATTTCAATAGCGCCGGTACCTAAAGCAATCAATTGCTCCAGCCGGGCTGCGGACGCTTCATAAAGTTTGCCCTCATCCGCATCGGCCATTTTCTGTGCAGAATTCAGGATGCCACCCCCTTTTGCGGCAATTTCGGCATAGCTGAGACCCTTGATCCGGTCGACAAACTCCTGCTCTCTTGAGGCCG
>CAXYKQ010000288.1:0-2711 GCA_964277835.1 uncultured Edaphocola sp.
TACGACCCTAATACTAAAGTTGCGGGTACCGATATCGGGACAAAGAAAAATGTAACTGCAGCTGACATCCGCTATAACACTTTTGGTGCCGGTTATGTTTATTATGTTTCGCCCAATTTCAAAATGACGCTGTGGTATGAACACCCGATGAATGAAAAAACGGCTTTAAGCGGCTTGGATAAGGACCTTAAAGATGATAATTTTACCTGCCGTGCGCAGTTTAGTTTTTAAAACGCCAATAATTTATTGTTGATAATGATGCTTGCGATTGTGCCTTTTACGGGCACAATTTTTTATTGACTATCAGAGTTGCTTGGTCTGGAATGTTCTTTCCTATTTTTGGGTTTTCTTTTTTCCTGCCAGCCGCCGCTCCAACGACCAGGTCCGGTGCGGCCCATGATGGCAGTGCCTTTACTGAGGATCATTTTTATATAGCCCCAGATAGACAGGCTCAATACCAGAATGAAAAATACGAGTATTGCCGTAGCCCAGCCCGGCACTTCGTTACCATAAAATAAGGCATAAATGAGCAATGCGTTAAACCCGATCATTAAAAACGGGATAAAGAAGTTGAACCCGATCCTGGACATTAGGGTATAATAGCGCTCCATCGGCCAGCCCATAACAAAGCGAATGATGCCTGCGACAAGGAAGGTGAGTATAAAACAGAAGATAAACGAGCCCACAAATTTTATGATCATCATAAAGCCAAGCGTGATCACTTCCCCGGTAGCCGCGTTATAATTGACCCGGTAAGTATCGCCGACCGCAACACTTGACGTAGAAAACTTTAATTGTTGATTGACCTCCTGCCCCGATTCTGTTGTGAATGTTACGGTAGGTGTAGGCATAGTGTAAGAGCGGTGATCGTCTGCATCATAATGCTGTTCGGTGGTATAGCTGACCACTGTGGCTGTATATTGGTGGCCTGAACTGATTACTTTATAGACATCCCTGCAGCTGCTTATCATAAACATCCAGGAGAATAGGGCAAAGAGGTTAATGCAAAAGATAACCAGGCCCACGTAGGCAAAAGTTAAACAGCCTTTTCTGTCCGTTCTTTTGACGAAGAAATAGGTAAGCAATAGCGTAATGAGGACAAAAGACCAGGAGTAAACAGGCTGGATATACATGGGCATTTGTTTTAAATCGTGTAAGGGCAATGGTCAAATATAAACATCTGCTGCGGATCGGTAAAACCTCATACTTAAGCTTTAGGAACTAAAATGTAAATTTCCGGTATAGTGATCAGTGCCTTTTTGTTAGCAGCAGGTAAACGGGAAAGTGTGGCCGGTAAGTGGTAGCTCGTGACCCCGGTACGGGATAAAATGGAAAGAGGCACCGCTTTAAAGTTTAATTACCATCCGCAGATAAAGCAACAAAATATCCGGAAGATTTTTTGCGGTGAAAAAGCATTTGCCAAAATGGACGCGGAGATAAAAACCCGCATTCAACAGGAGATTGCGGATATGCGGGTAATCGATTATTTAGAAGTATTAAAAATCTTATTAAAGATTAAAGGAATTTTAAATTTTTTTAAAAGTACAAATGCCAGAACAGCCGGGTTATGGCATTTGCCTGTTAAGCAGGAAATAACTCATTCCAATTTAGATTGCTGCGCCATTTTACCAATAGTCAATCCTTGCACTATAATGGAGAAGACAACAACGATGTAAGTCGTAGCGACGATCATTTCTTTATAAGGACCGTTTTCTACCGATAAAGCCAAAGCAATAGATACACCACCTCTCAAACCACCCCAAACAAGGATCTTGATTACCTCTTTAGTGAACTTCTTTTTGAAAGGTACGATTTTAGCAGGCAGCCATATAGCAATGAAACGAGCCAGTAACACCACGGCAATAGCTAGAATACCGGCTGCGTAGTAATGGTTCAGGTCTTTTATGATCAGTAATTCGAAACCCATTAACAGGAACAGGATCGCATTCATGATCTCATCAATTAATTCCCAGAATTTATCCAGGTAGTCCTTAGTTTCAGCAGACATAACTGAGCTTTTTCTCCTATTGCCGATAAACAAACCGGCACATACCATAGTCAAAGGACCGGAAATATGAATGGAATGGGCAATCAGGTAGCCACCCATCACCACTGATAACGTAACGAGTACAGAGACTTTATAATCATTTATTTTCGAAATAGCACGGCTTGCAGACCAACCTAAAATGAGCCCGAGCAACACACCACCGCCGGCTTCTTTGACGATGAGCCAGCTGATATTGCCTACCGTAAGATCTATGTCACTCCCCTGGGCAATCGCCAGGATAATTACAAATACGACAACGGCAATACCATCATTAAACAAAGACTCACCGGCAACTTTTGTCTCCAGTGATTTGGAAACATTGGCTTTTTGGAGGATACTCAATACTGCAATGGGATCGGTAGGGGAAATAAGTGCGCCGAAAAGGATACAGTAAATGAGGGGTAATTCTATATGGATAAAAGGTAAAATGAAGTAGAGTACATAACCAACAATAAACGTGCTGATGACCACACTTACGGTAGAGAATACCAGGATGGCGCCTCTTTCCTGTTTGAGATCGTTGACATTGATGTGTATGGCACCGGCAAAAAGCAGGAAGTTTAACATCGCACCCATCAGAATTTCCGTAAAGTCCAGTTCGGCAATAATGTTCGTAAATTTATTGACCTGATTCGGGAAAAGATGATTACCGAACAGTACCAGC
>CAXYKQ010000289.1:0-9155 GCA_964277835.1 uncultured Edaphocola sp.
CTTTTATTACCGGATTAAGGCGGATTCCAGGACGATCAGCCTGAGTAAGGAGGATTTTCATACCCAGATGCTTTCTTACATGGAGCGAAAGCATTTGGCATTGTATCAAAAAACTTTTGGCAATTATAGAGATATAATGATCCAAAACAATACCATGCGGGCTTTCCTTCGGTCGAAAAGATATATGATGGTGGGGCGCCTGTTGAAATTAATTGGCTTACAACCCAAAATGGATTTTTAACGATTAACCAAATGGTGTAACCGTAATTTTAGAAAAAGAATATCTATGTATAAAGACAAAGTACTTATGATCACCGGGGGAACCGGCTCCTTTGGGAACGCTATGTTGAAAGGGTTCCTGAATTCCGACCTCAAAGAGATCCGTATATTCAGCCGGGATGAAAAAAAACAGGAAGATATGCGGATTGAATACCAAAATGACAAACTGAACTTTGTCCTGGGAGATATTCGTGATTTTCACAGCATCAGGAATGCGATGGATGGGGTCGACTATGTGTTTCATGCCGCGGCATTGAAACAGGTTCCATCCTGCGAATTTTATCCCATGCAGGCGATCCAGACCAATATCCTGGGCTCCGAGCACGTATTGGAAGCCGCAGCAGTGCATAATGTGAGCAAAGTAGTCATGCTGAGTACCGATAAAGCGGTGTACCCCATCAATACCATGGGGATGACTAAGGCGATGATGGAAAAGGTGACCATTGATAAAGCCCGTGACGCCAGGGTGAAGCGGAATGGCGGCGTGATCTGTGCTACCCGCTATGGTAATGTAATGTGCTCCAGGGGGTCGATTATCCCGCTGTTTATAAAACAGATTAAAGAAGGAAAACCTTTGACGATTACCAACCCCGAAATGACCCGTTTTATGATGTCATTAACGGATTCGGTGGACCTGGTATTGTATGCGTTTGAAAAAGCACAAGCTGGAGACATCTTTGTTCAGAAATCACCGGCGGCTACGATTGCCGTCCTGGCACAGGCGATTTGCGAGCTATTTGGCGCGCAGAGCGAGATCAAGATTATCGGCGAGCGGCATGGAGAGAAGCTATATGAAACCTTATGCTCTAAAGAAGAAATGGCCAAGGCAGAAGACCTGGGCGATTTTTACCGGATCCCGGCAGATTACAGGGATCTGAATTATGCCAAATACATACAGGAAGAAGCCAGTAAACTAGTCAACGAAGAATATAATTCTCATAACACCGACCGACTGGATGTGGCAAAAATGAAGGAGCTCTTACTGACCCTTGATTACGTAAAATCCGAGTTGGGACATTAATAAAACAAAACGTACATGATACCGATAGTAAAACCTTTTATCCCGGAGCCTGAAGTATTAATGCCGGCTTTACAAGAAACTTTGTACAGCGGCTACATCGCAGAGGGGGAGAAAGTGTACGAGTTCGAAAAACAATTCGGGAACTATATCCAAAACCCTTTGGCACTTTCCCTGAATTCAGGAACGGCGGCTTTACATATAGCTTTGTTGCTGGCCGGGGTCGGGCCCGGTGATGAAGTGATCAGTACGGTGCTTACTGCAGAACCCACCAATGTGGCCATCAAACTGGTGGGTGCTAAAGTAGTGTGGGCAGATGTGCAGCCAAATACCGGTTTGCTGGACCCGGAAAGTGTACGGTCAAAAATTACGGCGAAGACCAAAGCGATTATGCTGGTGCACTATGCCGGGATGGTATGCGATATGGATGCCTTTAATGCCATCAGTAAGGAATTTAATATCCCCATTATAGAAGATGCAGCGCATGCTCTGGGTGCCCAATACAATGGTAAACCGGTGGGGAGTAACTCGCCCTATACCATTTTTTCTTTACAGGCGATTAAGCACATGACCACGGTGGATGGCGGCATATTGGCATTAACTGAACAGGAAAATTTTGATAAAGGGAGGTTGTTGCGCTGGTTTGGCTTAGACAAGAAAGTAGCCCGCCTGGATAACGATATTAAGACGCCGGGGTATAAATACCACATGAATAATGTAAATGCTACGATAGGACTGGTACAGCTAAGTTATATTGAAGAAGTCGTGGGGAAATATATCAGTAACGGGAAATTTTTCGACCAGTCACTCCAGGGAATCGCGGGCGTAAATCTGCTGTCTTATAATAAACATACAGAGCCATCTTACTGGCTTTATACGATGCAGGTGGATGACAGAGCCGGTTTTGTGAAAGTGATGCAGGAAAACGGAATCACTGCTTCTGAATTGCATTTGAGAAATGACCGCCATAGTTTATTTGCCGAGTCCAAAGCTGATTTACCTGTTTTCGATGCTTTTTACGAAAAAATGGTACATATTCCCTGTGGATGGTGGCTTACAGCAGAAGACCGGGAGAAAATCGTTGCCGTAATCAAAAAAGGCTGGTAAAACAATGATACCGATTTATAAACCCTACATGCCGGAAGGCCTGCAGCCAGAGCTGGAACAGATCCTGTATTCCGGAAGCCTGGCTTTCGGTAAGTACGGCCGGCTTTTTGAAAACTCTTTAAAAGAGTTTTTAGACACTGAATACCTGTTGACCACTTCCTCTTACAATACAGCAATGCTGATGGTGCTTTCCGTACTGGGCTTGCAATCCGGAGACGAGGTGCTGGCCAGCCCGGTAAGTTGCCTGGCGTCTAACCAGCCCTTTGCGGTTAAAGGATTAAAGGTGGTTTGGGTAGATGTGGATCCCGCTACCGGTACCATGGACCCGGCCGATCTGCGCCGGAAAATAACGGCAAAAACAAAAGCTATTTTTCATAATCACTTCTGTGGGTATGTTGGCGACACACAAGCGGTGAATGCAATAGGTAAGGAAATGGGCATACCGGTTGTCGATGACGCTATTGAAGCGTTTGGTTCTAAGGTAGGTGATGCTTATATAGGTAACACCGGAGCTGATATAACGGTATTTTCTTTTCAGACCGTACGCCTGCCCAATACTATTGATGGGGGCGCTATCGCTTTCAATACTAAAGCGTTGTATGAGAAAGCCGTCCTGGTAAGGGACTACGGTATCGACCGGAGCCGGTTCAGAACAGCTATAGGAGAGATAAGTGCCGATTGTAATATTGAATTGGAAGGATATGCAGGCACTCTAAGCGAGATCAACTCTTTTATAGGATATCAACAAATGGCGGATCTCCCGGCTTTACTGCAAAAACAAACCGCTAATGCGGCTCAGTGGGATGAAAAATTAAAGCAGGAATTCGGCCATGATCCGCTGCCTCGCTTAGCGGGAAACCGGCCGAATTTCTGGGTATACGGTACATTAGTGAACGGGATGGGCAAAGAAGAAGCTATAATGCAATACCGAAATGCCGGTTACTATGCTACCGGTGTTCATATCAACAACAATATTTATGCTGTATTTGGCACACCCTATGTACCCTTAAAAGGTGTTACCGAATTTATGCAAAACTATGTAGCCATTCCCTGCGGATGGTGGATGGAAAAGGAATGATAAAAATGCTGTCAACAACTTTTATAAAACATAAAGACTTAAGTACCGAACTGTTACAGGATATCGCCGCATTAAAATCGGTGCGCTGGCCCTATACTTTAGCCAGGCAACTGTCCTGGATGGAGCAAAATATAGCAGCAGAGGATTGGCATTTATTACTTCTCGAGGGAGCTGAGTTGGTAGCTTACATGAACCTGGTCCAGGCCAATCCGGTGATAGATGAGGTGGCCGTGCCCGTCCTGGGAATCGGAAATGTGTGTACAAAAGAAAGTGGTAAAGGGCATGGTAATCAGTTAATGGCTGCAGCCAACCGGTTCTTAAGCGAAAATAAATTATCCGGGATGCTGTTCTGCAAAGATCAGCTGGTACCTTATTACCAAAAATTTGATTGGGTACTGGTCGCGGCGGAATATTGTAATGAGGCAATAAGGGACGTTAATACGTTATTGTATAATATCGGTCCGGTTAAAAGTAGTCTGAATTATAAAGGCCGTATGTTTTAAATAGATTGTAATTTTGTCACAACAAAAATTAACTCATGTCTACTCCATTGTTAAGCGTCGTTATTGCGACTAAAGACCGGGAACCCTATTGCATTGCTGCGATCGATTCAATACTTGCGTATAATGATGACAGGATTGAAATCACCATAGCGGACAATAGCGCTACCACCCGGGTAAAGGAGTATGTGGAGCAGTTGCAGCATCCCGCAATAAAATACGTTTATGACGGCGGCCCTGTCTCTTCAATAGATAATTTTAACCGGGCTACAGAACTTGCTACCGGTGAATTTGCTATTATGATAGGTGATGACGATACTATTTTACCCAATTGTGTGACGATTGCGGCGTGGATGAAACAGAAAAATGTTGATGCTGTTTCTTCTAATGTTTATGTGCAATATTTTTGGCCTACAACCCAAGCCTCAGGAAAAGGGTTGCTGGTGATTCCGACATTTTCCAGGATAACCGAGCAAATAAATAACCGTAAAAACTTATGTGCGCTCTTTAAGGGGGGTATTTTAGAATATCATTCCTACAATTTACCTAAATTTTACCATGGTATTGTTAGGAAAAGTAAGTTAGACGAAGTCAGAAATAAGAGGGGCGATTTTTTCGGAGGGCTAAGTCCGGATATCTATTCTGCGGTATCCCTTGCCTTAGTGATCAAAAAAGGATATATTTTTGACTTCCCGTTAAGCATCGCTGGCGTTTGTAAGACGAGCACTTCTTTCCATGAAGATAAGAGGGCCCACTGCGGTCCATTGGAAGAGATGCCCCATTTGCAACATCGGAAAAAACCTTATCAATGGAATGAGGTAGTACCCCGATTCTACAGCGGCTATACGGTTTGGGCCAATTCTGCCCTGGACGCGATCGGTGATTTTGGAGAGAAAGAGCTTGCAGCAGCATTTAATTATTATAAGTTTTACCGGAGGCTGAACAGCATATACCCCGAAATTTTGCCTGAAGTTTTTCCTCAGGCTCTGGAGCATTCCCGAAAATTTTTGGGAATTGACGCGGCTACCTTTACCCGACAATTAAATGTCACGGATCAAGTGTCGCCTTTTGCCTATATAGCTAATATTCCAAAACGTATTTACAGAAAATTAAAATCGACAAACCGTACAGCTGCCGCACGGTTTGAGGATGTACCTGATATCCAAAAGGCTATTGACCAGGTGGCGCAAACACTGGATTTAGCTGCTATGCCTTCCATTTAGCCGTATTCGGAGTAATCAGATACCACAATCCTAAATTTTTATGACAGCGTTAACCATCGTAATCCCGTTTTTTAAACTTAAATATTTTGAAGCGACACTCGCCTCCCTGGCGGGCCAGAGCAACCAGGACTTTAAAGTAATTGTAGGGAACGACTGTAGTCCTGAAAATCCTTTACCGCTCATTGATCAGTACCGCACTGTTCTGGATATTGATTATGTCCGTTTCGAAGAAAATCTGGGCGCTAAAGATTTGACACAGCAATGGAGCCGTTGTGTAGACAGGGTGAAGACCGAATGGTTTGTGATCCTGGGGGACGATGATATGTATGCTGAAGATGTGGTCGAAGGATTTTATAATACTTTAGCAAATCTGAAGAGCACGGTGCTGAGACTCAAAAGCCAGCTGATCAACAGTCAGGCTGAAGCCATATCCGGTATTTTTGATTTTTCTTATTTGCCGGATGTCAACGATTTTCAATACCAGAATTTACAGGGAAAAGCAAGATGTTCTTTAAGTGAGTATATCTTTAGAACAGAAGATTACCGGGCAATAGGAATCGACAGTTATGAAAAAGCTTTCTATTCTGACAACATGATGATCCATAAATATGCTCATTTTGGCACGATCCAGGATGTAGTCAAGGGATGTGCTAAAATACGGCTTTCCGAGGATTCTTTGTCGGGCAATGAAAAGAATGTGGATGCCTTATTGCGTGCTAAAATCATGTTTTACAAAGATTTGGTTTTAAAACATACAGCTCATTTAAAGCAGGAATATATCGTGACGTACTTTAACGTGATCTTTGAAACTATGTACACTTTGGACCCCTTAAGACCATTTCAATATAATGCTTATAAACTGTTGCGGGCTGAGATTGGCAACCATAAGCCGCTTAGCATTTTATTGTCCAAAGGTTATCGCAAATTCCTGGAAATCCAGATGAAAACCCGTCTTAAGCGATTTTTGAAGCGCTAATCCACAGATTTACATGTATATGAAATTGATCCAAGAAGGCGCCGTATCGATCATTATACCAGTATATAATGCGGTAAAATATATAGAGCAATGTATTAATAGCATACTGAGCCAGAGCTACCAGGATTTCAGGGTTATCCTGGTAGATGATGGTAGCACCGATGGTTCTGTATCCTTATTAGAGAAGATAGTCGGGGCCGACCACAGGTTTACTATACTACACAAGCAAAACGGGGGCGCTTCCGCGGCGAGGAATACAGGATTGGAACAGGTGGCAACTCCTTTCCTGACCTTTGTGGATATTGATGACTACATTGATGAGCCTTACCTGGAAAATTTACTTCGTGCTGTATTGGAAGACGACAATATTGATTTCGTGGTACAGGGTTTTAAGCGGGTGAATAGCGAAGGAGCAATCCTGGAAGAAAATATGCTGCATCAGGGCACCTGCGGGGGGCAGGATTGGGAGCAACTTTTTGATCATTACAGGCTGCAGGATAATGGCTACGTCTGTTCAAAACTCTACAGAAGCAGTATTATTAAAGCGCATAAGCTACAATTCGAAGCCGGGCTGCACCTATACGAGGATACCTATTTTGCTCTACAGTATTTAGCAGTCATAAATAAAGTAGCCTTTACAGCGGATATAAATTACAATTACCTGTCGGTGGCTGGTTCACTGACAACCAGAAAAAGATCCTTCAACGATTCGTTTCTACCTTTCAGAAAGCTGTTTGATCTTTCCGAAACCATGTTTCCCGGAAGTTTGATGCAGGCACCAGCGGCATTATTGAAGCGCTGGGCAATCTATATGAATGACGCGATTATCAATAACTATTTAGATGGCAGCGCAAAGGCTATGCGTAGAGAAAATCTTAAAAAATTCACTGCCGGGGATTGGGCCTTGTATGGCAGGTATTTTCAGCCATTCAATATATTCTTTTCTTTATTTAAATACTTATTGGTACACCGGCAATTTGGTGCTGCAGACTTTTTAATGAACCTTTATTTTAAGCGCAACAGGTAATGGAGATCAGACTGAGTATTATCATCCCGGTTTATAACGCGGCTAAGTATTTTGAGGCGCTGAAAGAAACACTGCAACCGGTTGCCGGTCAACCGGGAATCGAAATACTGATCGTTAATGACGGCTCTACCGATAATAGTTATGAGCTCGCGCTCAAATTTGCAGCAGCATGTCACAATATAACCGTACTGGATAAACCGAATGGCGGTGCGGCCTCAGCGAGGAACATTGGAATGAAGCAGGCGATGGGAACTTACTTTGCATTCCTGGACGCGGACGACCGTATGGATTTCGGTAAACTGCTGTTGCTGTTAAAAGAAGCGGAAGCCAGGGAACTCGATCTGTGTGCGTTTGACCTGCGCTATATCAATGAAGAAGGACAGGTTTCGGGTAGTGGCCTGCAACATCCTATCGATTACGGTACGCTTCAATCCGGGCAATTTTTTTTAACCCAGGGATATCAGCCCTCATCTATCTGCGTGTTTGTAGCACGCAGAACCTTTGTTACCGGTAATCATTTATTTTTTCATGAAGGGATTACCCACGAGGACGTAGAGTTGAGCTTCCGCTGGATGCTAAAGGCTGCAAGAGTGTTGTTTACCAAAGAAATAATTTATTTCTATTATCAGCGTGCAGGCTCAGTAACCAATCAGCTTACGGCGGAAAAGAAAAAAGCCTATCTGCTGGATGAAGTTACTATCGCTGCGCTAATGAAAGCGGAGGAGGTAAAATATATGGGTCCGATAAAGCAGGTAATTCAGCAAAATTATAATTCGGTAACCTGGAACCTGCTGTATGGAATGTACCGGGACCCAGCGATGCTGGATAAAACTTTTATCTCGGATATTATGCGTCGCTTGAAGACAAATGAAAATTATCCGATCAAAGGCGCCTTAAAAACGAAATTTCAAAAAATATCTTCCGTTATTTTTAATGCAGAAGTTTTTTTTGTGTTCCTGCTGCGCTCCAGGATTAAGTAAGATCAGTTAGAAAAGCAGGATAATGGTTGTATTTTTGGCAATGATTACCTTTATTACTTTACAATAGGTAAAATGTCGGCGGGGTTGTTGAGGCACCTTAAAGCTCAACTTGAAAAAATCTTGTATACATAAAAGATAAAAATTTAAAAAAAAGTCACCGGTGATTTCGGGCAATTTCGGGATGATGGTACTGTTCATACTTAACACGTATATTATTTATAACAACAGGCAATGAAATTATCAATTATAATTCCTCTTTATAATGTAGCTGATTACATAGAAAGATGCTTAAAATCTATACTTGAGCAGGAACAATTTGGTTTCGAATGGGAAATTATATTGATAGATGATGGCTCAAAGGATCAAACTCACAACAAAGTGATTCCCTACCTGGGCGAAAACATAAAATATTATTTCCAGGATAACAAGGGAGCGGGATCAGCAAGGAATAATGGTTTAAATAGAGCGCAGGGAAGTCATATTTGGTTTATAGATGCAGATGATTTCATTGAGCCGGGATCTTTTTCTAAAATAGAATCAGGTTTACAGCTCCAGGGTGATGATGTGACGCTGGGTTTTGGTTATTACAGGTACGTCAATCAGACTAATCAAAGGACCGTGGGCTACAGTTGTCCTAAAGACGACAATAAGAACTTTAAGGGAATTGACTACCTTTACACCAAACCGTATTACCTCTGGAATCTGATTTTGCGGAAAGACATTATCGATTCCTTTCAGCTCCGGTTCATTGATGGGATAAAAAATATCGAAGACTTTGAGTTTGCCTTAAAATATTTTGATAAAGCAGGTGTGTGTGTGTACATTGATTTTATCAATTACAATTATTGTGACAACCAACTTTCCACATCAAGAGAAAGGAGCCGGGCAAATCTGCTTAAACTGGCGCAGGATAGTTATACGGTGCATAAAACGAT
The DNA here is from genome assembly GCA_964277835.1 of uncultured Edaphocola sp. Classification (GTDB taxonomy): domain Bacteria; phylum Bacteroidota; class Bacteroidia; order Chitinophagales; family Chitinophagaceae; genus Edaphocola. The sequence continues at coordinate 9,124 of CAXYKQ010000289.1, forward strand.
CAGTGAAAACTTAAAAAACGGAGTTTATGTCC
>CAXYKQ010000290.1:0-4033 GCA_964277835.1 uncultured Edaphocola sp.
CAAAGCAGCGCAACCTAATGCCGCACACCTTGGCTTGGCCGGATTAGAGAAAGATTTTGATGTACACATCATCACGCAAAATATTGATGATTTACACGAACGCGCAGGCTCCAGTCAAGTTTACCACCTTCATGGCGAACTTCTAAAGATGCGCAGCGTCAATGATACCGATGTCTTATTCCCGGTTGAAGGCGATATAAAATTGGGAGATCTGGCACCGGATGGCGGCCAGCTGCGGCCGCATATCGTCTGGTTCGGAGAAGCAGTACCCATGATCTACGAAGTAATGCCTATAGTAGCAGCGGCAGATATCTTTTGCGTCATCGGCACTTCCTTGCAGGTGTACCCGGCAGCAGGACTGGTGCACGAAGTAAGCGCGGGTACCCCCGTGTTTGTCATCGACCGCAAAATTCCATCCGTAGGCCCTATAAAAAACGTTACCAGGATCGAAAAACCGGCAACTGAGGGCGTGAAAGAACTGATTCGTCTCTTGCATATTTAAGCTGCTGCTTGTTTAACAAAATATGAGATGATTCTAAACGGATGGTAAAATAAGCGCATTTTTATATTTGCCCCGGATAGCTGTAAGTATATTGGCTGTCCGGCCGTTCTATGCGCATCAAAATTTAAATTCATTCATTATCAATGTTATAGAAAACCTAATCTATGGGTATACCGGCAATAAAAGTGCCGGACAAGCCCCTAAATCATTACCTTTATTATTAAAGAAATAGGTGGACATTAATATTTACCGGCTATCCCGGCTAAAGTGAGAAAAACCCATCTTGTTGGCTTACTAAATAAGAAAAGTATGGACCTGTTACAAAACTATAAAAAAGTACGGCAGCATTCAGCAGTATTGGCGGCGCCGCTGATCCCTGAAGACTTTTCGGTGCAGCCGGCAGATTTCGTATCGCCTCCCAAATGGCACCTGGCACATACCACCTGGTTCTGGGAACAATTTGTTTTGCTTCCTTATGCAAAAGATTACAAAGTCTACGATGAAGATTATGCTTACCTGTTCAACAGCTATTATAACAATATAGGTAAACGTGTACTCAGGCCCGACCGCGGCAATATGACCCGTCCCGGCCTCGACGGCGTTATGCGCTACCGCACCTATGTAGACCATGCCATGGAAGCATTACTGCAAACAGGAGTACAGCCCGACGTGGCGGATATTATAGCAGTTGGCCTGAACCACGAAGAGCAACACCAGGAGTTGTTTTTGTACGATATCAAATATATTTTGGGGCATCAGCCCACCTTCCCGGTTTACAATAGCACGCCACTAATCAAATCCGGCAAAAAAGAAATTGAGTTTATTGCTCTGGATGAAGGTGTTTATGAAATAGGTTATAAAGGTGATGCATTTTGCTTCGACAACGAATTAGGACGTCATAAAGTTTACTTGCAGGCTTTTGAAATAGCAGATCGGCTGGTGACCAACAGTGAGTATCTTGAATTCTTACATGAGGGTGGTTACCAGGATTTTAATTTATGGCATGATGATGGCTGGCACTGGAAGCAGGAAAATGACCTGAAAGCGCCGCTGTACTGGCATTTCATCGAAGGAGAATGGTATGAATATGATCTTAATGGCCTGCAATACCTGGACCCCGACGCACCCGTTAAACATATCAGCTTTTACGAAGCAGCCGCCTATGCCGCGTGGAAAGGAATGCGCCTGCCTACAGAAGCAGAATGGGAAGCGGCCTCCGGCCAATTTTCCTGGGGCGATTTGTGGGAATGGACCAATAGCGCCTACTTACCCTACCCGGGATTTAATAAGGCTCCCGGGGCATTAGGAGAATATAACGGTAAGTTTATGATCAATACTATGGTATTGCGGGGCGCCTCGATAGCCACTCCCGAACACCACAGCCGCAGTACTTACCGCAACTTTTTTTACCCGCACATGCGCTGGCAATACAGCGGGATCAGGCTAGTGAAATAAAAACTTAATTATAAATTGATACAGGAGAAAATATAAAACAAAAACTATGCGACAAAAGGAAGGTACATCAATTATAAATATTCAAGACACCCTACACAATGATACGATACACGACAAGACTTTCCTGACAGATGTGCTGGAAGGTTTGACGCATCAGCCGCAAAAAACATTGCCCTCCAAATATTTCTACGACGATAAAGGCAGCGAGCTTTTCCGCAGTATTATGGCTTTACCGGAGTACTACCTTACCCGCGCTGAAATGGATATTTTTCAAAACAAAACCGGGGAACTCATTACGACATTAGCTTTAGATAAGGACACAGATTATAATCTCGTAGAGCTCGGACCTGGCGATGGTACAAAAACGATTCATTTGCTGAGGGAACTGTTGCAGGAAGGTTATACCTATGATTACCTGCCTATCGATATCTCCGGGCACGCACTGAATATGCTGACGGCAATGTTGACCGAACAGGTTCCCGAATTGAGCGTAAAGCCTTTACAGGGAGATTACTTTGTCAAACTTAATACTATCAAGTCGGATAAACGCCCGAAAATAGTTCTGGTGCTGGGTTCCAATATGGGCAACCTTTCTGATACAGAAGCAGCTTCGTTTATAGATCAACTGAGTACTAACCTTAACCCGGGCGACAAAATACTCCTGGGAGTAGACCTTATAAAACCAAAAGAAATAGTGCTTCCTGCCTACAGCGATGCACAAGGAGTTACAGCCGCTTTCAACCTGAACTTGCTGTACCGGATCAATCGTGAACTGAACGGCAACTTTGACTTATCCAAATTTGAACACCTGGCCACTTATGAAGCGGCCGAAGGCATTGCGCGGAGTTACCTGGTGAGTAAAGTTGAGCAAAACGTAAAGATTCATGACCAGACTTTCCATTTCGATGCAGGTGAAAGCATCCACATGGAAATTTCCCGGAAATACAATGATACCGTCATTAACCAGATCCTTGAAAATACCGGCATCAGTATATTGTCTAAAATTTTAGACAGCAAAGAACTGTTTGCAGATTATGTATTAATACGGCAATAAATTGGTTTACCGGAAACGGTCTATTCGCGTAGCTGCTTCCCGATGAGCCGGTATAAAAAAGCAAGAATTTGCCAGCCGTAAAAAAAGCTAAAGGGCAGGGACATGATAATCAACAGGTTGCTGATAGCATTAAGCAAAGTCTCCGAACCCAACGCGGTCAAACCAAAAGCAGCAGCAGTTATGATAATACCCCAGGATAATTTATGATGTTGACCGGGATTGATATTGCCTTTATCGGAAAACATAGCCAGCACAAAGATGGCAGAATCTACAGAATTAATAATGGAGATCAGCACCAGCAGAGCGGTAAGCGTTACGGTAACATTAGCTAATGGCAATTGGTGTAAAAAATGATAAATGGAAGTAAAAATATCGTCATATTCACCGGTATATTTCCCGGTTTCCTGAATAATACTGATTGCCTTATTGCAAAAGACGCTGAACCATAACATAGTAGCTACAGCAGGTACGACAATGGTTGCTACCAGGAATTCCCTTATCGTACGCCCTCTCGAAATGCGTGCAATAAAAATACCGGTGAAAGGTACCCAGGCAATCCAGAATGCCCAATAGAATACCGTCCAGTCATTGGTAAATGCGGTACTGGTATGATAAGCGCCTGCGGAAAGACTCATCTGTGGAAAATGCAGGATATAATCTCCCAAAGCACTCATCGTAGGCCTGGCGAAAGCGACACCAGTCAAAAATAGCGCTACAAAACCCATTAAAACAATACTGGCGGCCATATCGAAATCAGCCAGGTACTTGATGACCTTTTTGATGCCCGTAAGCGCAGAAAGCGTCGCGACAATACCGATGCCGAGCACTGTCGCCAGTAAACCGGGATTTCCCGGGTCCCATTTGAAAAAGGTTTTGATGCCCCCTAAAAACTGCCCGGCGCCGAGGCCCAGCGAAGCAATGACTCCCGTTAAAGTAATCAACGTGATAAAAACATAAGTGAATCCCGCGAATACCTTATTCTTGTAGCCCAATAAAACGGCATGAGCAATGTTATTTTCCTT
>CAXYKQ010000291.1:0-4396 GCA_964277835.1 uncultured Edaphocola sp.
AGGTTCTTATTCAGTATCCACCTTACTTTTTCGGTATGCCGGGCAAGCACCTGGTTTTCCAGCCCGTAGGTGAGCAAAGCCTGGCCCCTGTTGATATTGGTCGTATAGTCGATGCCCCATTTAGTGCTGCTGCGGTTGAAATAAAAAGTGTTGATTAAGGTAGCGGTTGTGCTCACCACTGCGGTATCGGTGAAGCTTGTAATGAGGGGGTTAAACACCCTTAATCCTTCTGTATGAAGCACGCGGTTGTTAACTTGCAGGTTAAACTGGTCGCTGAAGCGCGAGACAAAGTCCTGCCATTTCCTTTTGTCTTCCTTTTTTGTACGCCAGAAACTTTCGGGCATCAGCTGGAAACTGAAATTGAGGTTGGCAAAATTAACTTTTACATATTCGTTGGTCGGAGTGATGATCTTAATGAATTTTTTCTGGTCCGGGTAAATGGCAATCTCGAATTCATTGGCCTGCTGTACGCTGTCTTTATTGTAGTCTATCCACATGTGTGTGCCTTGCCCGGCGGGTACTTCAACGAAAGTGAATTGCCGCTTTTGCTCCTGGCCGGTACCGAAATCATACAGCAGGGTAGGCGTGAAGAAGCCGTTTTTTACATTGCCGTTGTAGTTAATGCGACCCACCAGGCTATGTTCATTTTCCAGTGTGCCTGTAGGATCGTAGTGTACATCCAATATGCGGTAGGAGCCATTTACGGCAATACTGTGATTTTTCCAGCGGGTAACATTTGCTTGTGCGTCAAAGGTGTGCCCCGAATTGCCCAGCACGAAATCCGGTCCCTTGATAGCGAAATCACGACGGTAATTATAGGCCAGGTCAAGGGATATGTTTTTATTGCCGGCTGTCCTGAAATAAAGTTTAGAAACATCGAAATCATAGGCCAGTAAGCTCAATTGGTTATCCGCGTTGCTGCGCAAAGCATTGTATTCTTTTTCGAATTTAAAACCCAGCAGTGCGCTTCTTTTTTTGGAAGTGTAGGTTTCGATAAAAAACTGTGGCCGAAGGAAGATACTATTTTCCAGTGCCGATTTGCTGAAGAGTGCGCTGCTGTAGGTACCGGCATTAATTAATCCTTTAGTCCAGGCGCCTTCTACCAGGTGCCGGCTCCCTTCATAATCTTTGTCGCGGCTGTAATAAGTAAATTTATATATTAACTTGCCCGTTTTTTCGTTCAGCAATCCGGTGTTGATATCCAACAGGTGCTCATTTTGTCTTTGGGTGACGCCCAGGATATTCCAGTCCCTGTTGAACTCTACATTCCGGTAAGGAGCTACTGCTTCAAAACGGTTATCTACAAATTCGTAGCTCAGGCTGTTCAGCCATTTGGTGCGTACTATCTGAGCGGTATCCCGTTTTATGATCCGGGCTTCGCTATAGCTGAACCGTAGCGCATTGCCCCAATGCTCATTATTGTTGATCCTGGAAAATGTATTGGGGGAATAATTGCTGCCCGCCCATTCAAAATCGATTTGCTTCAGGCTGTCAATCTTATAGCGGCCGGCGGCGGTGAGCACTTGTAACTTCTTAGGCGTGATCAGCAATACTTTGGGTTCGAACGCGCCCTGCGGCATCCCGTTGACCGGGGCAATCCATTTATACGAACGACCATTCGTGTTGAGATCGGATATAATATAATTCCCATTCCCCTGGCCGACATTACTGAAGCCGAGGTTGTAGATCGCACTGTCGGGATTAGTGCTGTACTTATAGATGCCCGGGTATAAGACTCCGTCTACGAGACTGTCGATTTTTTTATACAGGATCTTGTTGGGGGCAAAGGTGTCCAGTCTTTCTGTGCTGTAAAAGGCCTGGTCTATATTGTCGCCGATGCCGGCGAGGAAGCGTTTCTGGTCGTCGGATAAAGATTGGTTGAAAGTTTCGTTTTTAGCATCCTGGTTGGCATATACATTGAAACGGAAAGCCCATTTATTGCCTATGCTCACTTCATCGTTAAATTGTATCAGGGTGTTCAGGTAATTGCGTGCCTGGTATTCAAAATCGACCTGGATCCTTTTGTCTTTCGTGATCAGCCGGCGCGGCATAAAGGTAACTTCGCCCAGGTTGTAATTGATGATGTAATCCTGGTCCTCTCCCCGCTGCAGGAGTTCTCCGTCGATAAATACCCTTTCACTCCCAGCAAGTACGATGAAAAACTGCTCCCCGTTTTCGCCTTGTAGTTTATAAGGTCCCTGGTTGCCTTCTATACCCTGGAAAATGTTTCGGGTAAACTGCCCTTTGGCCATAGAGCCGCTAAAGCTGACCTTATTTTTTACTTTTTTATCCTGCCAGAACCCGCCCTGGTATTGGATGCCCTGCACCCTTTTATTGAAATTTAAAAAATAGGCCTCCGGTCGTTCGAGGTTATAATCGCCGAGCGTCAGTTTGTGGTGACGCTTGGAGAAGGTGATATAGATGCGGTCAAATTCCTGTAGCCTTTGCGTATTGCCTTCCGGTTGAAAAGGGATATTGTTATCGGTAATAGCCGCCTCGACCTTAATACTGTCCAGTAAATAGCCGTTCAATTGCAGGTTGAATTGTGAGTTCAGGATGACGTCCTGGTTGTTACCGACCGATAAACTTCGCCCGTAGGTACCGGAGTAGTCTAAAGTATTAAAGTCGATGAACTGACCGTTGCTAGTATTGGCGTTGTATTGGAAGCCTTTACTATTACCCAGGATGACATTTTTTTCTATTAAAGAAGGATCTTTATGGAAATAAGGTTGATGAAAGGAGACCGGGAAGCGCCGGTAAGTAATTTTTACGCTGTCTTTAAGACGTTCCGGATGAAAAAAAACAAGGCGGCTGTTTAAGGCATCGTGGTAATATTGAGTGCTGTCCAGTCCTTCGATCATAATACTACCCGGGACGATGCTGAGGCTATCCAGCAGTAGTGTGTCTTTTGAAGGTAACAGGTACCTGCTTTGAAAATTGTTGCGCATATTCAGCTGCTGGCCCGATGCCAGCAGTACACAGGCTCCCGTAAGAACCAGGATCATATTATATAACCGCCATAATTTCAGCAAGCCGGATAATTGGGATTGTAGTGCAAATTGATCAAACCGTTAATCTTTTGACAAGATTAACGCATTTATATCTTCAAAATTATAAAAATATACTCCTTAACGTCCTAAAACCTACAAATAGTTGTCTTTTCATTTTTGTTTGTTTTATATTTGTGGTCAATTTTGAAACCGGGTGTTTGAAACCCTTTTTCGACCGATATTTTAAATAATTTGAGTTTTTTTCAAAAATACTTTTAATCTAAAAAATGAAAGATTTTTCTTTTGTGACCAATTCACATCCCTCTTATATTGAGTCTCTTTATAATGACTATTTGAGTAATCCGGAAAATGTAGATCCGGAATACAAAAAATTCTTTGAAGGTTTCGATTTTGCAGTCGGAAAAGTTGGTTCAAACGGAACAAAAGCTGCTGTTACTGCCGGTTCAGGTGACGGTGCCGTATTGAATAGTGATCAGTTGTCTCAAGAAATAGCTGTTTTTGATTTAATCAGATATTACCGTAAAAGAGGGCATTTAATTGCTACAACAAATCCCATCCGTCCCCGTAAAGAGCGCCACGCCAGACTGGCATTGAGCGATTTTGGGTTTTCAGATGCAGACCTGGAAAAGGAGTTTTACAGCGGTAAATACCTGGGTCTGGGAAAAGCCAAATTAAAGGATATCTATCAAAAATTAAATGAACTTTATGCGGGAAGCGTAGGGATCCAATATACTTACATCAATGATGTGAAAAAATATGAGTGGGTTGAAAAGCATTTTGAGGAGTTCATGCAGCAGGAGTTCACTTTTGAACAAAAGAAAAGGACCTTATATAAGCTGAATTATGGCGTAATCTTTGAAAAATTCTTAAATACCAAGTTTATCGGCCAGAAGCGTTTCGGTCTTGAAGGAGGTGAAAGCATGATTCCCGGGTTAGACGCTTTGCTGACAGAAGCTGCCGACCTGGGTGTAAAAGAAGTTATTTTCGGGATGGCACACCGTGGTCGTCTGAATGTATTGGCAAACATCCTCAGGAAAACGTATGACCAGATTTTCTCTGAGTTTGAAGGCGCGATGCCCACTGATATGACTATGGGTAGCGGTGATGTGAAATACCATTTAGGCTTCCGTTCTATTGTGAAAACAGCCAACGAAAAAGACCTGAACTTACAATTATTGCCGAATCCGTCCCACCTGGAAACCGTTGACCCTGTAGTGGCTGGTTTTGCCCGTGCAAAGTCGGACACCGTATATAATTCCAATTATGACGAGGTAATGCCGGTATTGATCCATGGTGATGCCGCAGTTGCCGGGCAGGGGATCATTTATGAATTATTGCAAATGAGCCGCCTGAAAGGTTATGCCGTAGGCGGGACCGTGCATTTC
>CAXYKQ010000292.1:0-6052 GCA_964277835.1 uncultured Edaphocola sp.
CAGGAAAACCTCATTGCACCAAACCGGTAACGCCGTTGTCGATAAACAGCCGGGAAATTAAAATTAAACAGTAAAGTAATACTAAAATCAAAAAGCAGCGAAAAACTTATCGCTGCTTTACAAGGTAACTGGTGGTCGTACTGCCAGGCAGTATCAGTAATTTTATTAATCAGATAACCCACATGATGAGCACCTTCTTTACTTCTTCCTTATCTTCGGCCTTAGCCGCATCATACAGGCGCACTTTGACGTCAGGACTCAGTTCATAGGTATTCAGTTGTTCTATGTAATCAAAACCCTGAATGTTTTTCCCGTATTCGTGTATAATGGAGCCATCATTAAACAAGGTATAGTGATCGTCAAAAAGATTGGACCTTATCTTTTGAATATGTGCTAATATTCTCTTTTCCATAATAATAAATTGATGCGTCCGTACAGGTTTAGTTTGAAAGAACAGCGGCTATGGATTAATTGCTCCGTCGCGACCTATATCCAGGGTTTGACCGGTAATGGCGCTGGTAGCGAGTTTAAAGAAGGTAACCAGCTTATTCGTTTTATTGTCCCAATAATGAGCATCCTGTACCTTTACTTTCATCACCCTGATGTTAGGATCTTCCTTCCCTTTTTCAAACCAAACTTCAACAAACTTGTTCCAATATTTGTCAATACGGGCCTGGTCTCTTGATACCTCTGCCACACCGTTGATGCTTAGGAAATTATAGTCGCCTACATGCGAATAGAACAGGCTCACTTTGTCATTTGCCTGCAAATGTTGGTAAGTTTCACTCTCTGCAGAGAAAAGATACCAGATATTACCCTCGTCGTCTACTTCCTGGCGACTCATCGGTACGGCATGTATATAAGTTCCGGTAGCCGGGTAGGTACCTACCATACCTACATCAATCTTATTGACTAAATCTTTTAATTTTTCTATCGCTTCCTGGTTATAAAGATTTTCTGTGCTCATATATTGGTTTTTGTGGTTTTTAAAGTTAAGATTAAATAATACGATGCTAAAAACGAGCCAATCTTTAATGGTATTGTGTTTTATAAAAATATACAGATTTATTTTTATTATATGTGGAAATGGTTGCTCAAAATGGGTATTGCTTATTCCGAGAAGGACAACACTTTGTGGTCAGTCATTTACCTATTGTTAAATTGGAACAAAAAATACAGACCGCCTTAAATCAAGCGGTCTGTATACTTTCTATGAGTGCCAGTTGCTGGTTATGTGAATAACGCTGTTCCCGGCTTTTAAGGTTTCACCATGACCGTTGTGCCCACGGTTTTTCCATTGACATTAGTGGTCAGGATGTAGTTACCGGAGCTCACTTTATCCAATCCTGACAGTTCCATGGCATGATTTCCCCTATCCAGTTTTGCTGTTTTTTGTGCAACAACTTTCCCGCTTACATCTACCAGCGTCAGCTTGATCTCCGCCGCTTCTTTAAGGGTAATGTGGTGCATGAACCTGTTCGTGAACGGGTTAGGCGAGGTAGTGGTAAGCAGTACATCTGGCTGTGCTTTCCTGGAAGGACTGGCACAGTTTACTTCAGGAGGGGTAGCGCCGCCGCCTTTGAAAACAACATCGTTCCATTTGTGGAAGGCATGGTGTAATTTATAATAACCGCTTCCCGGGCTTACTTCGGTAAAGTAAGTCGCGTACATGAAATACGGGGCCAGTCCGCCGGCGCCATCACTCATTTTACTGTAGGCAATACCCGATGAACCGAAAGAATATGGGTGAGTGGAGTTCGGTAATTGCATGTAATCCGGTAAGCTGATCATGGATGAACCATCTTCCTTCATCTCTAAGGCCGTATAATTAGCAAAGCTTCCGCTTTGCACGGTAGTATGCCAACCTACAGATATTTGCCCGGTACTACCGCCAATAGCGCCATCACCGTAGTGCAGGGTCGGGGTAGCGGCATAGTACTTTTTCGACAAAGGATAGTTGGAGAAGGTGCCGTCATTGACGATAGTAGTCATCGGTGCTGCCGTACTGTGGTAATCGATATGTCTTACAAAAACAGATTTACCATCGGTGTAGGTATAGGCCCAGTTTTCCACATCGTAGTGGTCGGGGCAGTCAATAACCAGGTTGGACACCTGGAACGGAACCACGTCAATATCTTCTATACCCGGACTGATAACAGCGGAGCTGCCAAAGGGGATGGTCATCAAGAGCGGCCAGGGCAGCACAGATTCCGTTATGGTGGCTCCTGCCGGATTTTTATAAACAAAGTGCACGTTAAGGTCGCCGCTGCTGTGGCTGAAGGCGACATCAGGTCCTTCTTCGCTCCAGGTGCTGTTGAGCGTCGTTACACCGCTCCAGTTGCCCAAATCGCATACGGATGTCTGTATGCCTTTCCCGGGGAAATCCCAGGCTATAGCTACCGCGTAGTCTTTGTGACTATCCATACTGATACGGCCGTAGCTACCGGAATAAGACAACTGGATCTGGTTCGTCAAAACCATCGGACTGCCGGGCGAACCGGTCAATTTATAAATGTCAAGTATATGGCCGGGGTTCCCGGTAGGGCTGTGGCTGCCCGCGAAATCGTAGTAAGCCACTAATATGTGGTGCCCGCCACTGCCATCGTTAACCACACCTACTTCAAGATCGGCAACAAATTTATAAAGGAAAGATCCCTGCGATATGATTGCAGTAGGAGAGGAGGGGCTGGTGAACGTGTAGATGAATTCACCCTGGCCGCCAGGATCATTACTGCACCAGGAAGACAAGTAAAGGTCCGTATTGCCAAAGCCGGACGGGAAATTGCCGCGCGAATAGTTGGCGGTAACCAGGGGCTTGATGACATCTGCGGTACTGCCAAAAACATATTCATCCGCTAAAGGACTTGTAAAATACTGGGCCATTACAGGAGCTGCTCCTATAGACAGGAAAGGTAAAAGAACTGCTGCTTTTCTTAAAGAATTAAACATACTAAAGTTTTTTGTTTTTGAGGTAAGAAAATGATTAGGGTAAAGCAGAAGCTTTGCTAAACTTATGGAATAGCGAACTAAAGGTGTTTTTCATGGATAGGGCAATCTGCTGGTGTACCCGGATAATTTACCCTGCCTCCTTACAGGTTTTTTAAAGTACACTAATATTTAAATTGACCTTTAATTTAATATCTAATTAATTTGTTTCAAAGCTTTTCTAAATATATAATTAATGAATATATTAAATAAATCAAAAATAACTAAATTATAACTGTACGATTTGGCATAAGTTGCCGGGTATTCTATCAATTATCGTCCTTGCACTGCTGTGGATCAAGTGAACCCGCCCGCAGGATTTAAGCGGTTTTGAGCTGCGCACTCTTTAAGGTCCACAAAATAAGTTTTGGCTTAAATTCCTTTCGATCTCTTCCAGGCACAAAGCTTCACCGAACACATGGAGGTAATAACGCCACGCTGGTTCGTACCGTGCATTTTTCCTTTTTGAAAATGGCCGATGTGGCCCGGTAATGGTGTGCGATCGGTTATTGCCCCGATCGTGTCCTTCCCGGTCGAACAGGATATCCGATAAAAACAGCCAAACTTTTTTTACAATCGATGTTTTAGACCAGTTTAGAAGGTGCAGGATAGACCCTAAGTGGGATATGGGCTTGATCTACTCGTAGAGCTCGCGCGGGTCAAATGCCTTTGCAGTTACAAACCAATACGGCAAGATGCTTTTATTGAGAGCTCATTTATTTTCTTTTACCGTCGGGCAGATCTGTCAAAAATTCAATCAACAGGTTTTGTTGACTTCGCCCTTGGTCGCTACCGATGCCGGTTCCGGGCTTATTCAGGTGTTGCATGGACGGTTTAGCTATGCACTAACAAATTGTCGTAGCCGCTGCAACCATCTGGAGGGTATAACAGTAGTTTTATTAAAGCAGCAAATTTTCCGGGCTTGGGTGTTGTTTATGCTATATTAATGTATGTAATAACGTATGTTGGGCAGGCTTTTCTTAATTTCAATCATCTCTGACGTATGTAATGCAATACCAAAGTCCAATTCATCCATGGAAAAATAGGCTGGTGTGCTAATTTGCGTCAACTTTTGGGCTTCCCGCCAGCAGGCTTCAAACCAGGTATCATAGAGTTCGTATTTCTCTTCTTCATATTCCTCCAGCATGGTTTCCCATTCTTCAGCTTCCCCATTAAAACTTTCTTCCCAATCATCCAGCTCATCCATCACTTTGGCCGATTGGGCCAGGTATTCGTCTAGCTCTTTATAAAGAAAAGTATGGGCTTCAGTGATGCTTACTCCCCGTTCATCTGAACCGAAGCAAACTATAGATAACCAGTCATGCCGGTACTCAAAGTTAAAGGCGGTGATGTCACTTTTTGTATAACCTGGTAACATGTCGAGCGCCGAGCGGTTCAGCAGGTACATAATTTGAGTAATCATTTCAGGGCTGATTGCGGTGAGGGTTTCCAGCAACATTTCATTCAGTGCTTTGAGTGCTTTTAATGGTTCCATAATTGCTGCTGTTATTGATTGTACCAGGGTATAAAAATAATCTTTTACGCGCACATTCTTCTCATTTCAAAAAGAGTCGCTGGATTTTTCCATCTGCAACTGTGTCTATCGGCACCTGAAAACCACCGGGTGACGCAGGATATATTGGTGTGTAACTCAAAATTGTGTCATCGATTGCCGGGTAATTTCCGGAAAATGACGACCTTTAGGCATAAAGCATGGATATGGCAAAGCAACAGTTGTACCGGATGGACAATATGGGTATCGTAGTCGGTGATCTTGACGATGCGATCTGTTTTTTTACAGAAATAGGACTGGAACTCGAGGCAAGACAGGTTATTGACGGAGCCTGGGCCGGTAAAGTCACCGGCTTAGATCATCAGAAAGTTGCTATTGCCATGATGGTTACACCTGATGGTCACAGCCGCCTGGAACTTTCTAAATTTATAGAGCCCTCTGTTGTCGCGGATCATCGCAATGCGCCCGTAAATGCCTTAGGCTATTTACGCATAATGTTCACCGTTGCCGATATAGAGGAGCTGTTGCCCCGGCTTTACCGTCTTGGTGCGAGCCTGGTAGGAGAAGTGGTCACCTATGAACACGCTTATAAACTCTGTTATATACGCGGTGTTGAAGGATTGCTGATCGGCCTTGCAGAACCGCTTAGCGGGACACGGTAGCTGGTATTATTTTTTAGATCACTACACAGGTAGATTTAATAAGATTACTTTAAAGACTGATTAAAATAATAAGTAAATGGAATTCAACCCCGCAAATCCGATTGTCAGGCTTTGTATTGCCGGTATGGCCCATGCCGACAAAGGAAACCCGGATGCTGCCGGCAGCTTGTTCATGCAGGCCTGGGAGGAGGCGGATCATGACTTTGAAAAATACATCGCGGCTTATTTTATTGCCAGGCAGGAGAAAGAGCCGGCGCAAAGACTGCAATGGTTCGAAACCGCTTTGGCCTTCGGGCTTAAAATTAACGATGATGATTTTCCTGGTGCATTGCCTGCCCTGTATCAATCCATTGCTGAAACCTATTCCGCAATGGGCCTCGCAGATAAGGCCCGGCAGTATCATATCCTGGCGGCAGAGAGCCGGCAGCATCCACAGGATAAGGGACCTTTTTATCATGGCACTAAAGCAGATTTGCCTGTAGGCAGCTTGCTGAACCCGGGCGGACATTCCAATTACAAAGCAGGCCTCACCATGAACCATATTTATTTCACGGCCCTGCCTGGTGGTGCGGGCCTTGCCGCTGCCCTTGCTAAAGGAGCTGCCGCTGAAAGGGTTTACGTGGTGGAACCTACGGGAAGTTTTGAAAATGATCCTAACGTCACCGATAAAAAATTTCCCGGTAACCCATCGCGTTCTTACCGCAGCCTGGAACCTTTGAAAATAGTAGGGGAGCTGAAAGATTGGGTAAGGATAACAGCAGCAGAGTTGCAGCAATGGCGGGATAAACTGGCTGCAAGTGAGGGCGATATTATTAACTAGTGTTCCGGCTGTCCCGGTAGCAATTTACAACCTTAAAGCCGGAAAAAAATGGCCTTTTGCATTGGAGCTAAC
>CAXYKQ010000293.1:0-4116 GCA_964277835.1 uncultured Edaphocola sp.
ATATCGGCGCTATTGCTTTAATCGCCGGTCACCTGGTCAACCTGAAAGCACATGTCAAAGCGGGCACGGCGAAGGCGGTGCAAAAAAAGCCGGAGCCGGCAGGAGACGAACGACAATAGGAACTAGGAGACATTCATTACAATCAGCAGCTGATTCCCGGCAGCCATGCTCTGCCGTTCAGCTTAAAAACAATAGCTTATATGGATCAAACAACAGGAAAATATCAATTCGAAGTGATCATTATCGGGGGCAGTTATGCCGGTCTGTCTGCCGCCATGGCGCTTGGCCGTTCTTTAAGGAAAATATTGATCATAGATCATGGTAAGCCTTGCAACCGCTATACGCCTCACTCTCATAATTTCATCACCCACGACGGCGCTGAGCCGGCAGTGATCGCCGAAAAAGCCAGGGAACAAGTCTTGCGGTATGAAACCGTTACTTTAATGGAAACCACAGCCGTCGCAGCCAAAGCGCTGGACGAGGGCTTTGAAATCAGTATAAAAGATGGCACAAAGCTCAATGCCCGGAAACTCATTTTTGCTACAGGCCTGGAAGATATCTTTCCCGACATTGAAGGGTTTGCCGATTGCTGGGGCAAAACGATCATTCATTGTCCTTACTGTCATGGCTACGAATTCAGGGGTAAAAAAACAGCGATCTGGGCGGAGGGCGACCGCGCCTTTCACCTCACCTCGCTGGTGCACAACTTAAGCGAAGAGATCAGCCTCATCACTCAACACCAAAAAGCATTGCACCAGGAGCAATTGGATCGATTGAACAACCATAATATCGTTTTAATCGACAAAGCCGTTCAATCTGTTATTCATGAAAACGGGATGATACAGAAACTGGTTTTTGAAGACGGGCAAGCCATCCGCTTTGATGCCGTGTATGCCGCGCTTCCATTCAAACAACAAACAGACCTGCCCCAGCAATTGGGTTGCCTGATGACCGATATGGGCCATATCCAAACAGATGCTTTCCAGAAAACAGCGGTACCGGGCATTTATGCCTGTGGCGACAACAGTAGTATGATGCGTTCTGTAGCCAATGCCGTCTATACCGGCAACCTTGCAGGCGCTATGGTCAATAATGAATTATGCCAGGAATCTTTTTGATATAAAAGATCTCGGGTAGATAATTACCCATTAAATAATCAATGAGGTTGTCCTTAGAAAAGGACAGCCTTATTTTTTTGAGGCTTAGGGTAACAGGATATTATTGGTGACGCATTAAAAAGGGATGAGCCATTTCCGTAAAATCACCCTTTTGTGTAATTGCCCGTATTGATACAGGCAATTAATTTTGTATCAGAAAATACAGTGAAACAATCATTTAAATGTCAGACTTATGAAAAAGATATTATTGCTGTTAACGATTACCTGCTCCTGTGAAGCGGTTTTTGCCGGTAAGCCAAAGGATAAAAAGAAGGTCAGGGTGCACCAGATAGTTTATGATTATCAGACCAAGACTTTTGAAAGTGACAGTGTCTGTACTACGCTCAATGTTAGAGACTGGGTGAGCATCCAGGTGAAGAATATGCCGCAGTCTGCAGTTGTCTCCTCCTCCATTACCTATACCAACCGGCATTTAGAAGACCGGGCTGCGTTCGGAAATTTTATGAAGATTGAGCCTGCTACACCTTCTGAAGTTAATGATCGATCAGCAATAAAGCATAACATCAACAATATAATAGATTCGGACCTGGAGATTGATAAGGCAACGAATATGAAGAGCAATACCCAATCCTTGAAGGAACAAACTCAAGCCGACAGTATTACGACCGATGATACTGTAAACAAATCTTCTTTCTTAAAATCAGGGACCATCACCAACGAAAAAAATTATAAAGTTAACGAAACAAATATGGAGGAAGCCCTGGATATTTCAGTCGCTAAGCGATTTATTACCGATCAGACAAAAGAGGGAAAAAACAGCGCGGAAAATATCGCTGAAGCGAAAAAAGCACTGGAGGATATTATCTGGCAAAGCTACCTCATCAATAATTTGAAGCGTAATTTGAATAACAAAATAGAGTTCCGCAATAAGCTGATCTACGATATGAGCACTAAAATTCAAATGACCACTACCTATCCCATTCCCGTCGTACAAATAGAAAACTATGATTTTTCAGAATTTCAGATCAGTGTAACAGACACGGGAAAATCAAATACGCCGGAAGTAATCAGCCTCCCCTTCAGAAATACTAAAGGGTTTAAATTGGACTTTAGCACCGGGCTGGCGCTTAGCGGACTGGGTAATAAGAGCTACACTATCGTTGAAAGCGAACGTGAGGGCTTCGTGCAAATCAAGGAAAACGATGAAAACTTCTCCAGGCTCTCCATGGGCATATCCCTGCTGGCGCATGCCTATTTCAGGAATGCCCGGTTTACCAACGTTGGGATTACATCCGGGCTCACGGTAAACATCAGTAACCAGAGTCTAAATTATGTATTGGGCGGCTCTCTGCTCTTGGGAGAAGATCAACGCTTCATTATCTCAGCAGGCGCCATCTTCGGAAAAGCGGAGCATTTAAAAAGTTACTATAAAACCAATACCGATATCCGTGCAGACAAACTGCGGATAGATCAGGCCGTACCTGTGATCGAGCAATTTCGCCCCTCCGTTTTCTTTGGCGTATCTTATAATTTAGGCATTGCTAATGCTTCTAAAAAAATACAGCTATAGTATTTATTTAAAAAATATATATCTTGTAAGCTAAAATGCAATGCTATGTCTCTTTCCATTTGCATCATAGAAGACGATAAAAACTACAATAATACCTTACGTAAAGTAATCGATCATGCAGCAGGCATGACCTGCATCGCACAATATTATTACGGAACCGATGCCCTGACCGGTATCCCGGCACTGCAGCCTGATATTGTGCTGGTCGATATCAGGCTCAGCGACCTGAGGGGTATTGAAATAGTTGCGCGGTTAAAACCTGAGATGGAACATACCGAGTTCATCATGTGCACCACCTCCGATCACGAAGCCGACATTTTCGAAGCGCTTAAAGCAGGCGCCACCGGCTACCTGATAAAAGGGGAAAATATAGCGACTATTATTGCAGCCTTAAATGAGGTTAAGGAAGGCGGAGCACCCATGAGCCTGAGTATCGCTAAAAAAGTAATGCAGTTCTTTCATAAAAAAGAAGACCGGAAACTGGAGCAACTCACCCGGATGGAAAATGAGGTCCTGAACATGCTTTCCAAAGGAATGCTTTACAAAGAGATCGCCGCGGAAAAATACATAGCAATTGATACGGTAAAAAAACATATTGCGAACATCTACAGAAAACTAGCCGTAAACAATAAAATTGAAGCCATTAATAAACTCAAAAACCTTTAAAATTTATGACAAACGAAAAAAAAATCCTCGAATTGTTTTCTAATTTAGCGATACTCTTTAAACTGAAAATCCCCGAAAATGATGCCACGGCGTTTAAAGCAGCTTACCAATCCATCAATATACAGGCAATAGATGCCCATTACCGGTTCCCTTTAACACAGAGCTTTTCAATTGATTTTGACAGTTTCCTGAAAACGGTTTTAGACAATCTTTCCAGGGAAAATATGAATTTGTCTTTTGTCGACGCAGAGGAAGCGGATATAGGTATCGTGATCCATTATTCTGACCTTGGTTATGGTATGCTGGACGTATCAAAAGACAAGCTATACCGTATCAATGGTACACTCCTGGAAGAGGAGCCTGACACGTCCCAATACCTGGTCATGAGGGAGGACTTCAGGAAAAAACCAGGAAAGTATATCAAGCAGCAAACCAATGCTGTACCCAGCGAAGTGGTGTCTTTCAAAATGAAAGACGTGATCACCTATCTCTTTGTCAACTTTTCCGAGCTGTCGCGTATCCCGGATCTGCAGGCATTTAATATAACATTTGAAATCTTACAGTATAAAAACATAGCAAATACAGAATGCCAGGAATGCTACCACTTAAATGAAAACAGACTCTCTATCGGTGCCAGGTTGTCTTACTCCTTCCTGGACAACGGTACATTAGCCGCCGGCAAACTGCCACTCTACAACATAGGCACGCTGCACCCCTAAATTCTAAAGTTGCCCTCAATGCTTTTCACCTTGTAAAATTATC
>CAXYKQ010000294.1:0-4099 GCA_964277835.1 uncultured Edaphocola sp.
TGAAAACGTACCGAATCCATTGAAGATAAAGAGCAGTTACCCACTTTACGCTGGTTGCAATGGGTGATCGCCTCATCCAGCATGCGCTGTATAAATCCTACTCCCATCGCGGCAAACTGTATACGGCTGCGATGCAGGATGTCCAGCATCATTTTAATACCCGTGCTATGGTGCTCCAGCTTTTGGTTGGCGGGCAAGGTGATATCGATATTATTCAAACCATAAGGGATCATATAAAGTCCCAGGTTGTTAAAATATTGCTTTACTTCTATTTTTTGCTCCCGGACGCTATTATCTGTTACGAAGAACTCCACGTCGCGCGCCAGTTCTCCATTGTCAAACTTTTTTCTTGCCGCAACGATCCAGAAATCGGCCATTCCGGTCAGGCCCTGCCAATGCTTCTGACCGCTCAACCGGTAACCATCAGCCAGCTCATCATAGCTGGTCTGCATGTTCAAAGCGTCACTACCGTAATCCGGCTCAGTGATCATGAGGCCACCCATCGCTTTGTGATTCATAAACCGGTCAAACACATGGGCTTTTACCGATTCATTAGCATATTTAGCAAATGGTTGTAGAAACAAGCCTACATTAATGCCAAAAGTGAGGGCGAGCGGCAGGGATTCATAAGAGGCTGTAGAGATCATCGCCAGGCACTCTTTTACTTTCAGACCCTTGCCGCCATAAGCTTCAGGAACTGCTACGGCTAAAGGGTTAAAACTCATAATACTATCCCATACGCTTTGAGGCAAACCCCTGTTGATGCTTAATTCGTTAATGTTGGAATCCGTGTTGAATAAATTGAAAAGACCTGCTTTAAATCTTTCCTGGAATTGCTGAAAACTTTCGTTCATTTTTTGTCTTGATATGCAACATATCGGCTTTCACTTTTAATTTTCCTGTCCCATACATTCTAAAAAGTTTATATCTAGTTGAAGATCAACAAATAAGACACAAACAGAATGAGTAAAAAAAATTGTTAAGGGCGCTTTTGAAGCGATTTAACATTAATGCCGAGTCTATACCTGGTTTTTAATTTCTTCAAAAGTAATAAAATTAATGCGATCAACATATTATATGGTTTTAAAATAGTTAGCATTAACAATATTTTGCTTGCCGAAAGCAGGGAAATGAGCTCTGCTACAGGCTCCTGTTGATTACCCGATCTGCGGCATCCCTGCGGGAATCGCAAATCAATGGAATACCGTGGCCGGTAACGGGATGTGTTACCGCGGCAGTGTCAAACAATACCCTGTCAAATCCTTTTGCAACATACCGGAGCAGCAAATCTTTTCCGGCCATTGTGGTTGAAACAAATCTTTGACCGCACCTTTCTAAGGTTTATTTGTTGCTACTGATCAGCGAATTTTATCCCATGACCCATTTATTTAATCTTTTTTCTTTAACCTGCCAGATCCGGTAACGTTTTTCGTAACCTCGGGATTACCATAGTAATTGATATTACCACTTCCCGAGATCACTGCTTTCAGGGTATTGCTCGCTCTTACTGTAGCGCTTCCGGAGCCGGTGAGGCTTAGCTCGGCGTCAACTGCTGAAAAATGCTCTGCCCTCAAATCACCGCTACCGGTAAGTCTAAAAGCCAGATACCTGGTACTGCCGCCATTAAACGTCATGTTACCACTACCCGAAAGTTCGCCGTACACGTTATCAGCCTCGAGCTTACCAATTACCATGTTGCCGGAACCGGTCAGTTCAATATCGAGATCCGAACTTCTCACCTGGTCTGCAGTCACATTGCCGGAACCCATCAGGCTGATGCGTTTAATTACGGGAATAGTTACATACACTTTCAGGCTGGTGCCCGTAGTCAGGCGTAACCCGTTCCGCAATTTTATTTTTAATATGCCATTATCGACGGTGGTGTACAGATCATTGATGATATTTTCCCGGGCCTGTGCTTTAACCATTGGGCTGGCGCCCTGGACCAAAACGACATCCCCCGGAAACTCCGCTTCTATCATAGTAAACGCGGCTACGCTGCGCTCTTCAGTAACTAAGGGTCCCTGCCCGATTACTTTTTCACAGGAGTTAAGGCTTAAAGCAAGTATACCTGCGATCAAAAAGTTAATTAATTTGTTCATTTTAATATTTTTAAAAAGCTTTTAAAGCGTAAAGTGTATACCGGCCATCCCACCGAAGAATAAGCTATTGGTAGATTGTGTGCCGAAGAAATTGTAAACGGGATTGGGCCTGTAAACATCCAGGTCACTCATATAGTTTACATAATTGAAACTGGGCCCGGCAACTATTTCCAGGCGTTTGCCCAATGTTACACCCAGCAAAGGCCGGAAGCTGGATTTGTAATAGGAGTCATGTCCGAAACTGGTATTGGCCGTATTGCTTATTTCCAGGTTCAGTCTTAAAATTTTACTGCAACGTACGTGAACACCCAGGCCCGCTTCTAAAACGTAAGGGGCATTATCCATGCGTACATTACAGCCCGCCCCGATAATCCCATAGGTATATTTTCCACCGGTACGCAAAGCCAGGACCGCGTTACCGGATTCATCCATGGTGGCGCCAATCTGTTTTTCACCGTTCTTAATAACATTGAGGAACCCGATCGGGTAATCACTTTCTTCCGCTATATTGATGAGACCTGCAATCTGTATGCCTTTTACTTTTTTTGCGATGTTGATCAAACCGGCGATCTGTGTATTTGCCGTACCGGCAGTATTGGTCAGCCCGGCAACCTGAAGACCGCTGTTCTGCCGGGCGCTGTTGGCCAAACCGGCGACCTGTATACCGGAAGTGCGCGCAATATTACTTAAGCCCGCAACCTGTGCGCCTGCCTGTTCTTTCGCCAGGTTAAGCAGGCCGGCGATCTCTGCACCTTTAGCCGATTTCATCATATTGGTCAGCCCCGCTGCCACAACGCCCCTGCTGCTTCCGCCAACGATATTGATCAGGCCGGCGATCTGTAAACCGGTCGCGTCGCCTGAAATGGTATTAGACAGGCCGCTGATCACCGCGCCCCGCTGATCTCCTTTTATAATGGTGGAAAGTCCTGAAATAGCGGCGCCCCTCTCTCCTGCGCTTACACCGGCTATGGCGTGCAGGGAAATGGTGTTGCTTACCTGTGCCGCGCGGGTACCATTAGTACTCAGCGGATACACCAAGCCTACATGCGCCCGCTGATGCTCCTGAGCCAAAAGAGATTGACCCGTAAACGCGGTACCGAGCAGCAGGCTGGCAGATAAAGCATAGTGTCTGAAGTAATGTGTTCTTGTCATCTTTTATGTCTTTTAATCTTAGACAGCCAAGGGGACAAGTACCCCCACGCGATAAAAAACAATCTTAAAAAAAGGAAAAACCAAGTGTCCAGCCGATCCAGGTCTTTACCTTATGGCCCATATCGAAAGACAAATTCCTGGATGCAAAAGGAATGCCGAAGCCTTCATAGCTACGCTGCTGTTCGTGGTATAAAACAGAAAATGCAGGTCCGCCATGCAGCCTTAATTTCGGGTGCAGCTGATATTGAAACATAAGCTGGTAGCGGCCCATAAGGTTCTGGTCATTCCAGTTTCCGGCATAAATCGTATTGAAGGTGGCTTCATGAACGAGTGCGGTTCTACCGCTTAGGCGAATCGCGTTGCCCATACCATATCCGATACTCATCATTTTCCGATTATCATTTAAATTGCCCCCTAACTGGAAAATATTATAAAGCCTGTCGTTACCGGATTTATAGGCAATGCTGTAGGGCTGCCATTCTGTGGCAGTTATGTCAATACTGTGTTTTCCTTTTAGTATAACGTTGATCAGTCCCAGGCTCAGGCCCGAAGAGGTATCTGCAATATTGACCAGGCCTAACTGGGTACCGTTCACGGTCCCGGCATAATTCAACAACCCGGCTATTTGAATTCCGTTCAATACTTTACGGCTGATATTAATGCCACCGGCTACCTGTACACCGTTCGTCTGCTCCTTATTGTAATTCGTCAACCCGGCACATTGCACCCCATCTGACTGCCGGCTGTAATTCACTATGCCTGCCACCTGCAACCCTTCAAAAGCACTGTCTACCCAATTGGCAAAACCCGTCAGCTGCGCACCTTTGCCAAGGTGTGCCTTATTC
>CAXYKQ010000295.1:0-8881 GCA_964277835.1 uncultured Edaphocola sp.
ATTGTCCTTGTGAAGTGTACCAGGCGACATATATACCATTTCCGGGAGCTCCATAGGCCAGGGAAGGGTTTACACTACTGTATCGCCCGGTAAGGCCTGTGTTACCCAATTGACCATTATTAACTACTGTGGTCGTTGCTGCCCAATAAGTGTTATAATCCATACAGCGTATATTTATGGTAGAATCATCCAGGCCATATGTATAAGCCCAATTTCCGACCTCATGATCGTCCGGCGCGTCTATAACCGGGCGCAAATCTGTATTGAGCGGACTGATGATGGGATTGACGTCATTTACAAGAAAAGAGCTGGTAGAACCGGAAGTGAGATCAGCCCAGCTTATGGAAAATTCAGAAAGATTATCAGTAGTAAAGCTCCCGGTTTCGTGGGCTACAAAATGGACAAACGAACCCCAGTTAGAATTCGATATGGCTATGTCAGGAGCAATATACCGGTTAAAGCCAGGTGAATTAGGTATAGTCACCAGAGGGCCGATAAACCCGGAAGCAGCAGACGTTCCGGGAATAAGTCCCATCGCTTCAACGTTCCCTATAGCAGTGTTATCCCAACAAACAGCGACCTGCATATCATTGCAGTCCATGCTGATACGGCCATAGGTGGGCGTGGTAGACAGTTTTATAGAATAAGCATACACAGGCGCCATAGAGGGTATCGAGGGGTTGTAACCCATCTTGTAAACGTCCAGCCAATGCCCGACGCCGATCTCGTAATAGGCCACGACGACCAGGGGATCTCCGTTGGTTCGTGTAACGCCCACCTCCATGTCTATTACGTTAGTATACGGAACCACACCTTCATTGTATATAACAGAAGGATCGGTCGGGTCTGTAAAGCGCCAGGAGAAGCCACTCCCGCTGCTACTTTCAGACCAGCCGGTCAGGTAAAGTGCAGCAGATTTGCCCGGATAATTCACCGTGCCGTCCGAGTAGCTGGAGAGTGTCCTTGTATTGCGGTACATACCGTTTACGGGCGCAGTTACCGGGAAAACATCACTGTAAGCAGTAGGAGACGTAAAATTTTGTGCATCAGACGATGTACTGAAGCCCAGCAGGGCCATTAATGTAAGGGTGAGGCATTGCTTTTTCATATTTTTTAAAAAATTTTGTACGGTTAAGTTAGTCATAACTGCAGTTGTTCAGCCATGAGGATGTATAAGTGTGTAGGATAAGGTATATTTATGTAACTGGCTACGATAGAGATGCAGAAGCTATTGCGTAAAAAGCTAACATCCGGGCCGCAGCTGCTCGAAATGCAATAGGAATCGGGCCTTAGATTGGCCGGTGTTCCTATAATGTTTATGAGGATGGATTTCATCACCGTTTTTCAAATGGTGCCTGTATGCCCGGACATGCAGCAGCTCTTCAAAGACGGCAGGACTTACTGGAGCCAGTCAAGGAATGCTTCTTTCCGGGTATTGGATACCGGGAGACTTATGTGATTGGTTAAAATAAGGTAGCCCCCTCTGCCCCTGTAATATTTTTGAATATATTGTATGTTCACGATGTAAGAATGATGAATGCGAAAAAATAAGTTGCCGGGTAAGGCACCTATCAGCTCACCTATTTTCCGGCAGGTGGTGATCTTGTGGTTATTACTCCTCCATACATCCGTATAATTGCCTTTTGCTTCCAGAAATATAATATCCTGTACCTCTGCAAATTCCAAACCATCAATGGTCGGGATGATCAGTTTGGACCTTTGATGACAGGATGGTCCCGTATGTTGCGGGAAGGTGACCGGGTGTTCAGCCTGAGGAAAGCTCCTCCCGGTTTTTTGCCGGCAACGTTGCACCGCTTCAATGACCCGCGCTTCATTTAAAGGTTTAAGCAGGTAGTCTATGGCACGGTACCGGAACGCCTCTACCGCAAACGTGGTCTGAGTAGCGGTAAAGATGAGCTCAAAGCATCGCTCCTGAACCTGCTCCAGGATATCTAAGCTGCCTCCAGACCGGAGCTCTGCATCCAGGAAAACAAGGCTGGGAGCGTAGCGGCCGATGAGGCGTACTGCTTCCGGTATGCTACCGGTAACAGCGACAATTTCTGTGTCGGGAAATTTTGTCGCCAGGATATATTTCAGGTGTGCCTGGCAGGATACTTCATCTTCAATAATGATCGTTTTCATAGGTAGGAATTTTTTATTTCTAAAGGTATGATATATAGACTAATATTCCTGAAATGTCATTGGCCACCATCTTATTGCTACCGGCCCGGGCTGCGCTGTCCGGTGACTGAGGTTTACCCCTGAATCAGCGGTTCAGGTCTTTCGCCTGCCTTTATCTTTTTATAGCTTTTGCAAGGTCAAACGGCTGCATCCTGTTGATGGATAAGGTCTCCGGTGACCCGTTGTCTGCCACGGAGGCCTATTTAAAACCAGTGCGCTATATGTTCCGCCCAGGCGGGTAAAGTTTAAGCTTTGTACCTTGCTGATTGCCTGTATTTTTATTGCAGTACAACAACTCATGGAAAGAATATAAGACGGTGTAGCATCAATATAAGCGAGTCATACTTCAGGCACTTCAACGCTTTAAGAAAGGATGGCGGCAAAAGCAATCCTTTTAGCGGGCCGATCACTATATATACCGGTATTGAAGGGGGGATTGAGTATTTGCGGCTTTGGGTGTAAAAAGTAAAATACTAGAATAATATCGGTAAGCCGCTTACAGGTGGCATGAAGCTTGCTGTGAGCTGTAATAAAACCAGCAAGTACACCCGTGCGGAGCATTTCCTGGTTTATTTTTTCAGGGCATAACTTGTAATGAAATAAACTTTATCACTCAGGCCAATCGTCTTATATTTACTTCCGGATCAAAGCAACATCAGGTATGAACGTAAAATGGAAGCAGGTTTTACTCATTTTTCTTTTAATTGCTGCTATTCTGATTTTATTTTTATTATTCTTGCTCTTGGGTAACCGGCTGCTGCCACAGCAATATACCGCTGAGCAATATTTACTTTGGCTGCTTTCAGGCTTCCTTAGCTTTATAGGAGTGCCTTCTATCGCTTTTATAAATCACACCCGGCAAGGAGGAGTACAGGGCAAAGGGGAGAGGTGGCATAGAGCAGATAACCTGTTCTTTACAGGAGTCTGTTTACCGGTAGCCATACTATTGTTCTGGGCTTTCGGAAGCCTGGACCATCACCGTGCTATTTATAATTTTTTTACCGGTATTTTTGGAATAGGGTGGCGGGGATATCCGAATTTCCCCATTCCCTTATTGAGTTTTTTAGTGTTCATTGTTTTTGCGTTGGCAGAACTGTTACACAATAAGATCCGGTATAAGGTGTATGAATTCCCCGAATTTCCAGATCCCGAGCGGCAGGAAACGTTCCGGCGGCGGCGGGCGCTTTTTTACAGTATTGCGTTCGCAGCCTGGGTTATTTGCTTCATCAGTTACTACCTGAAATGGGTCATTAAACTCAAATAATTTTAATTATGCTCTATAAATATCGCTTTGTCATTTATACACTCCTGGGGCTACTGTTACTGACCCTTTTTACCACGATGTTTGCTGTATGCTCCGGCAATGAAAATACCTATGATTTCGAGCAAAAAGCAACCCGGCTGAATGGTGTTTTTGCTACTTATGAAGGTAAGGTATACGCTATGGTGCCGAGGAATGGGTATTATGAAGTGAAAGGGGCCAACGCGACAACTTTCAAAGTATTCCCCGATAATTTCCAGGACGCTCATATCGGTTACGATGAGCGGAATGTTTATGCAGGCAATATGATTTTGAAGGGGCTTACCCCGGCCACTTTAAAGGCCCTGGGGAATAACTATTACACGGATGGCACTCTGACCTATTACTGCAGCAGGAATTCTGAACGAAATACTTCACTGTTGACGCTTACTGAAGTAGTGCAGCTGGTAGGGGAGCGTATGGGAATTAACGGTAAGCCACAATCTTACTGGTACCCTTCGGTATCGCTTCCGGCCAGCAAGGCGGGCTACCGGGCAAAAGAGGGTTTCGGTATCGCGGTAAGCGATCAGCAGGCTTTTTATAAGGGACTTCCACTGACCGGTGCTGATCCCCAAACTATAAATCCTGTTGCGGTTCGTTGGCAAGGGCGAAGTGAAGAGGAGAGTTCAGCGCATTTTACGGATGGTAAAAAGGTTTATTACCACGATCAATTACTGCCGGTTGCCGCTGGTGCGGAGGTATATGAATTGCATATTGAGGGTGACGTGCCCTCGAGGAATACCTATCTAATAGACGAAAAAAATGGAATGGTCTATGCAGATGGCCATCCTTTTGACGTAAAAAAAGCGCCTTATCGCCTTTTAAGCGCAGATCTATCGCATGCCAACCAGGTCTTGTTCGCGGCCAAAGAGGGCATCTATTTTTATAACGCGGAAAAAGAAAAAGTGGAACGTGCCGGGAAAAATCCTTTTTCCGGGAACAATTTTGAAATAATCGCCCCGGATGTATTCCGGAGTGGCGATAAGATCTATTACCTGGCCGCAGAAGAATACTGGGGACGTAAATCCGGCCTTCAAAGCCGGAGTACACACTTGCTGAGGCTGGAAGGGGTAGCCGCGTCCGGTATGCATCCCTTGGGCGATGCTGAAAACCGCTACGGGAACGTGTGGCAGTCGGGTAGCCGTTATTATTATTTTGACGACCTGGGTAGCTCTCAATTGATGCCGGATGCGGTATATGCTATAAAAGACGCCGCTACGGCACAAAGGCTGGCTGCTGCAGAAGACCTGCGAGCCGATGATATAAGAAAACGTTTATCAGCAGGGAAGCTGGTCCCGGCACCGGGTGAAGAAGTGCTGAGCGCTGTGACAGACTATGATAACCCGGACTATAAAGCGGTCTATTGGATCGTCGGTATTGGTATCGGTATCGCTCTGCTGGTTACCTTCCTGCTACGGAATAAGAAAATAGCCCCTTTCATAATCCATGATCACAAGCTGATCATCAATAATCTTTCTTTTAAACAATACCCGTTGAAAGATATCGACCGGGTCGTTTTCCGGATCGAAAGGGCTACAAAAGGGGGCTATATCGCCAAAATGCGGGTTTTGCAGTTCAATGGAAAGACCGGCAGGTGGTTCCGGTTTTCGGAAAAGATAAGCTTGATGCCGGAGACGGAGCTGACCCTGAAAGCCTATATAACAGAACTGCAAACACAACTAAGCGGGCAGGGCATCCGGAGCATCCTGGCTGACTGAGTCGCTGAATGGTGCGGCATGTTGCTGCAGCTGGGAAAAATTTTGCGCGGCCTCAGGATAAAAACTATGGTAAATCATCACCTTTTTATTCACATTAATGAATTTCATTTTTTTAGGCCAAAAGATTGCCTAATTTTGCGCTTTACTTTAATAAACTATGGTAGACGTTTTATTAGGCCTGCAATGGGGCGACGAAGGGAAAGGTAAGATTGTTGATTATCTTGCTGCCCGTTATGATATCATTGCTCGCTTCCAGGGTGGCCCCAATGCCGGGCATACACTCTATGTTAATGGACAAAAAGTGGTGTTGCGGACCATTCCTTCCGGTGTATTCCAGGAAAATAAATTAAACCTGATCGGGAACGGTGTTGTGATCGACCCGGTAACACTGAAAGAAGAGATCGAAAACCTGAATTCAATTGGTGTATCATTAAAAGATAACCTGTATATTTCCCATAAAGCACACCTTATTTTACCCACCCACAGGGCACTGGATGCGGCTTCCGAGCAGGCTAAGGGCTCAGAAAAGATCGGTTCTACTTTAAAAGGTATCGGCCCGGCCTATATGGATAAAACCGGCAGGAACGGTTTGCGCGTCGGCGATATCCTGGCTAAGGACTGGAAAGCACGCTATGAAAAACTGAAACAGAAACATCTCTCGATGTTATCTATGTATAGCGAAAGTGTCGCCTGGGAAGAATGGGAATCTGCATTTTTTGAAGCGGTGGCCTACCTGCAAAGTCTGAATATAGTAAACGGAGAATACTGGATCAATGAACACCTGAAGGCCGGTAAAAAAATTCTCGCGGAAGGGGCACAAGGTTCTATGCTGGACGTAGATTACGGTACCTATCCTTTTGTTACCTCCTCTAACACGATTACTGCCGGTGTATGCACCGGTTTAGGCATCGCTCCTGCTGCAATCGGTGAAGTATTCGGCATTACCAAAGCATACTGTACCCGTGTAGGCAGCGGTCCGTTCCCTACAGAATTGCACGATGAGGTTGGCGAAGCTTTGAGAGTGGCCGGTAATGAATTCGGAGCAGTAACCAAGCGCCCGAGACGTTGCGGCTGGATTGACCTGGTGGCCTTGAAATATACGATTATGCTGAGCGGGGTTACCCGCCTGATCGTGACCAAAGCCGACGTTATGGATGAATTTGACACCATCAAGGCAGCCACGGCCTATAAAATAGGAGATTTAGTAACCGAACAAATGCCGTTTGATATTTGTGAAGCAACCATCGAAGCGCAATATGAAAGCTTTAAAGGCTGGGCACCGGTGAAAACAAGTGAATGCACCACGGTGGAGGGTTTACCGCTGGAATTTAAGAACTTTTGTACTTTCATTGAAAATTACCTGGAGGTAAAGATCCAATACGTTTCCAACGGCACCGGAAGAGATAACCTGCTCAAACTTTTTTAGCGAAAAATAATTTATATTTTTTATTGAAGAAGCATGCGTTCTGTATGCTTCTTTTTTGTATTTACAGCTTTAAAAAGGTGTAATCGCTGCATATCCGGAAATTTGCAGATTAAAAAAAAGTTAAAAAAAATTTGCGAACCAACGATTAATATATAATTTAGAGTCTTAGTATTATGTCCCGGTGTGATTTTTATTAAAACAGCGTTAATTTTCGCATTTTAACAGCGATTTACCCGGCTACATATATTTAAATCTACCTCCAATTCACTATTCATGAAACGAATTTTATTTAGCACTCTAAGTATGCTGGCACTTTCGGGTATTTTTTCAGCCGGAAAAGCAATGGCTCAAACGTATACTTATACCCTTAATGGTAACCCGATCAATACGACTGGCTGGACCATGGGTGGGAATGCGACGAATGTCAATACCCACATTAACCTGAATAATAATACAGGTACACAGAATGGCTATATTTACTATACTGTTCCGCAAAACCTGAATAGTGCCTGTGATTTCTTCTCTATCGAGTTCAGCTACCAGATCACCACCAACGTGGGCACACCACCTGCAGATGGGCTGGCATTCTGGTATATTGCTAACCCTCCTTCGGGTTTCCAATTAGGCGGTGGTATCGGTATGCCTACCGTTATGAACGGTTTCGGGTTGATTTTCGATACCTATGATAACAACAGCGCCACCCCGGTGATTAATGCCAACCCGTTGATCACGCTGCGCCAGTTCCAGAATAGTGGCTATACAGAAGGCGTCATGAACGGCCTGATCGGTTCCGAGCTGACGGCACAAAACCAGATAACCGATGGCGCCTGGCATACGGCTAAGATCGTTTATGAACTGGGTACCATCTCGGTATTCCTGGACGGGGCCACTACACCCCAGATCACCGGTCCGTTGGTGCTGACCAATGCTACCGGTTATTTCGGCTTCTCTGCTTCTACCGGCTTGTATTACGAGGGACATGGAATTAAAGATGTAGTGATTTCCGGTGGCCAGACCCCGGACCCGGTGACCGTAACCGGCGCCAGCTATTGCCAGTTTGAAACAGCGGCCCAGCTGTCTGCTGTGGGCAATTTACCCAGTCCGGTCTATCGCTGGTATACCCAGGCTGTAGGTGGAACCCCTTCTTATACTGCTCCTGTACCGAACACGAATGCTCCGGGTACTTACACCTGGTACGTTACACAGAGTAACAGCGGCTGTCCCATCGAAAGCCCGAGAGTACCTGTATCCGTAACCGTACACCCGAAACCGGTGATAAGGATTACGCCGGATACGACTGTATTCTGTGCCGGAAGCAGCGCTTCACTTACCTCCAGCGGCGCTCCTGATGTTACCTGGACACCTAATCAGAATCTCTCGGCCAATACCGGATTGTCTGTCATCGCCTCACCGCGGATATCTACTGTTTACCGGGCTGTCGGTGCTACACCATTCGGGTGCAGGGACACTGCATATACTACCATTATCGTTCATCCTACTGATTCCGTTAATATCCACGAGACTATAGAAGAGGGCGATTCTTATGAATTTGTAGGCCGTAAATTGTATCTGCCGGGTGTTTATAAAAGAAAATTATTGACAAAAATGGGTTGCGACAGTACCGTAGTGTTGCACCTGGATGTGAATTATAAGGAAAAAAAGATCATGTTCCCGAATGCCTTTACACCAAATGGCGATGGTAAGAACGACCGCTTTGTTCCTTCGATCAATTATCCTAACCTGGTAAATATCGACCGGTTCAATATTTACAACAGGTGGGGACAAGTCGTTTACAGCGCCTATGGTTCTGCTGCCTTATCAGGCTGGGACGGCACTTTTAACGGTAAACCTGCGGAAAGTGGACTTTATATGTATGATTCGAGGATTAGAGTCGGCGATGAAATCCGTGAATTTAAAGGGGAGTTGCATTTGATCAAATAAGTAATCTCTGCTACATTAAATAAAAGAGGGATGAGGTTCAGAGGAACTTCGTCCCTTTTTGCTGAGTAGTTTATTAACGGGAAAAAAAATCTCAATATATTTGCGCCATATTTTTTTAAGTGATTATTATGAAGAGAGTTGTGGTGACGGGTTTAGGAACGGTTAACCCTTTAGGAAACGATGTAGCCACTACCTGGGCTTCATTAGTAGCAGGAAAAGGTGCCGTGGGCCTTGTGACTAAGTTTGACGTATCTCAATTCCGCGCGAAGTGCGGTGCAGAAGTCAAAGGTTTTACCCCGGAAACTTACCTGGATA
>CAXYKQ010000296.1:0-8613 GCA_964277835.1 uncultured Edaphocola sp.
CGCAAACAGGACAACGATACCGATCACCATGGCAAATAAATAAACGCCAACCTGGCCACTTTGCAGCGTGCGTAAACGTCCGGCACTCCAGGTCACGAACTGTCCTACACCATTTACGGCGCCGTCAATCACTTTATTTTCCATTATATTGCTTAAGAAAGCCGCTACCTTATATAAAGGTTTTACTATAATAGTTTTGTAAAGCTCATCAATATACCATTTATTTTCGAGCACTTTGGCAAAGCCCGTAGACTCCGGGTAAACTTCTTTTTTAGTAGCCGACCTGGCGACGAAGATCATAACGATCGCTAAGGCGGCAGCAAGACCCATTAAAATCCATTCTGTACTGGCCTCTAAATGTGCCGGTTCAAAGTTCTGCACCACCGGCGCTAAATATTCGCCCAGTAAATGATGATGGGACATTACGTGTGGCAAACCAACCAGGCCACCCGCCACCGACAGGACAGCCAGGATAATCAAGGGTAAAGTCATAGCCGCCGGGCTCTCGTGTAAGTGGTGTTTTTGAGCTTCCATGCCTCTGAAATTGCCGGAGAAGGTCATGAAGAATGCCCGGAACATATAAAAAGCAGTCATCATCGCACCGACCAAAGCCAGGCCATACATTACCGGGCTTTTCGCGAAAACAGTCGCCAGGATCTCGTCTTTCGAAAAGAAGCCGGAGAACCCGGGAAAACCTGCGATCGCGAGGCAACCAATCAGGAACGTGATTTTTGTAACCGGCATTGCCTTGCCGAGCCCGCCCATTTTGCGCATATCCTGCTCTCCGCTCATCGCGTGGATCACAGAACCGGAACCCAGGAACAACAGGGCTTTAAAGAAGGCATGTGTCATCACGTGGAATAAACTGCCCACATAAGCACCCACGCCCAGGGCCAGGAACATATAACCCAGCTGACTGACGGTAGAATAAGCCAATACTTTTTTAATATCATTTTGTTTCAAAGCGATAGAAGCAGAGATCAACAGAGTGGCCAAACCGATAATTGCGATCAGGTTCTGGATAGCGGGGGCCAGGTCGAACAAAGCACTGCTGCGCGCGATCATGTATATACCCGCAGTCACCATCGTAGCGGCGTGGATAAGGGCCGATACTGGGGTCGGGCCGGCCATCGCATCCGGTAGCCAGGTATATAAAGGGATCTGGGCCGACTTACCGGTAGCCCCGATAAAGAAACACAAAGCGATCCCACAGGTAAGCCCTTCACTAATGGTATGCCCGTTTGCCGAAAGGCTGCCGATACCACCCGACAATTGCGGGAAAAA
This sequence comes from uncultured Edaphocola sp., assembly GCA_964277835.1. Classification (GTDB taxonomy): domain Bacteria; phylum Bacteroidota; class Bacteroidia; order Chitinophagales; family Chitinophagaceae; genus Edaphocola. The sequence continues at coordinate 1,285 of CAXYKQ010000296.1, forward strand.
TTGCGCGTAAGATAAGGTGCCGAAGTTTACCGCCACCAGCATCATACCGACCAGGAAACCAAGGTCCCCGATCCGGTTCATGATAAAGGCTTTCTTAGACGCATTGGTGTACTCCCTGTTTTTGAACCAGAAGCCGATCAATAAGTAAGATGCGAGTCCTACTCCTTCCCAACCGATGAACATGATCACATAGTTGGCTCCTAATACCAGCAGGAGCATACTGAACACGAACAGGTTCAGGTAAGCAAAATATTTAGTATAGCCTTCATCATCATGCATGTAGGAGGTAGAATAGACATGGATCAGGAAGCCGATGCCGGTAATGATCAGCAGGAACATAGCCGACAGTTCGTCCACCAGGAAAGCGAAAGGAATATTAAAATCACCCACGCTGATGAAATTAAAGACCTTCACGATACCGCTGTCCGGCACAGTGCCATTTTTCACTTCGAAGAAAATACCTAAGGCTACCGCGAAGGAAGCCAGAATAGTACCACTACCAATAATTCCGGCTAAGGTCTTCGGCATAGACTTATAGAATAAGCCATTCAGCAAAAAGCCTATCAGCGGGAATAAAGGGATTAAGTATACTAATTGTGTCATAAATCTGATCTAATCTTTTTTAATAGTTCCGGCAAATGCGCTGTAAAAAATCCAGTGACCGTAATCATTGGGATGATTAATATTATTGGCAAGCAAAGCTTCCTCGTTCTTCTTTTTTAAAACGTTCATCCAGCTTTCATATACGGCTATATACCCGCTATGGGTAGCCGCCGCTACGTTCCTGGATGCCGCTGCAAATTCGTTCATTTTATGCGTATTATGAACCCACCTGCTGTTGGGCGGAAATTCTGAATGAAAAATTACTTCTGCTTGTATACTGTCCTTTATTTTATGGGCCAGTATGCTCAGGTTTTGTTCAAACTGCTCCGGGCTGCAATGGGCCGTGCCGACGTCGCATTGATCATTGAGCCCAAAACCGACGATCACCAGGTCCGCTTTTTGCCCTCTGAAGCGATCATCAAACCAGGCAACTGCTTCGGGAGTACCATATCCGGGTATAGAGATATTGGTGGATTTGATCCTGGCCTTTGGAAAAACAGTTTTTAAATGTTGTTCAAATCTACTGGTAAAAGCAAGCTCAGGTATTGAAGCTTCACCGCCGGCAGATACACTGTTCCCATACCATAAGATATTTAAGCTGTCTCCACTCTTAAGTTTCTCAATACTCTTGGGTATCGTCTCTTTTACATCCTCAGCGACCGCAAAATCAACGGAATCATTAGAGTTATAGTCGACAAACACAAAATATTTATTATTACTCCATGCTTCGTGGGGACCAAAATCGGCTTCATTAAAGTTATTTTTACCGGATAGTGGGTTACGACTGTAGTCCGGTATCCGCGATCCTGCAGTTCTTTTAACGGTCCCCTTTTGATAATCGATTGTATAATCTTTACCTTCCACATAGATAATAGAGGAATCTAAATGATTATAAGTACTCTTAACGATAACCGATCCTTTAACCGGCAGATACAGGAAACTTGCAGGCAAGGTATCGGTCAGCACAAAGCTTTCGCCCCTTACCTTACGCTCATTTTTCTCCATACAGCTGCAGGCAAACAAAGCTATCAGTACCAGGCTGAACATCAACCCGGAACGCAATCTGCTTATTTTTATCTTGTTTTCCTGCATCTTTTTTAGCTGAAATAATTGCTTAGTTTTTAAGCCGGTTCAATACATTGATGTCCACAGAATTGATCTTACGGAAGACCATTACGATGATCGCCAGGCCGATTGCCACTTCTGCTGCGGCCACCACCATGCTGAAGAATACAAATACCTGGGCCCCGGCATCTCCATGCACTTTTGAAAAGGCCACCATTAGTAAATTGACGGCATTCAGCATCAGCTCGATACACATAAATATGATGATGGCATTACGGCGCATCAATACACCCATTACGCCAATGGCGAATAATGTGAAGCTTAAAAACAAATAATATTCTATCGGCACCTGATAATTATTAGTGGTTAATGATTAATTGTTAATTCGGTTATTTGACCTATTCTTTTTGCCCGAGGCTTAGTAAGGTTTCTTAAACATTATGGGTTTAGGGGTTGTTTACTTTCTGCCGGCATTTCTTCTTTTGAAGTTTCCTTACGGGCGATCACCATAGTGCCCACCATTGCCGCTAAGAACAGTACTGAACTTAATTCAAAAGGCAATACGTAATCCGTATATAAAGTCTCACCTAAAACTTCAATTAAACCAATCTCACCGGCTTCACTCACCGGCATTTCGGTCAGCTCTGCCGTGCGCAATGCCGCTAATATCAATAACAGCAGGGAACCGGCGCTGATCAACGCCGCAAAGTGGATCAACCGGCTTTTCTGCGGTTCGGTATCTGTATTGAGATTCATCAACATGATCACGAAAAGGAATAAGACCATAATGGCCCCTGCATATACGATGATGTTAACTACGGCCAAAAATTGTGCATTCATCAGGATATAGTGCCCGCTTATCGCAAAAAAAGTAGCGATCAGGCACAAAACGCTATTGACCGGGTTACGGCTTAACACCACAAATATGGCGGCGACAATAGCCCATAAACTTAATATCCAAAATAATATTTCGTGTAAAGTCATTTTCTGGTTTTATGCTTTTTGTAATTTTAATCGCTTCGCTTTCACCTGCTCATCTGTGATCAACATATCTTCTTTTTTATACACAAAGTAATCTCTTCTGTAATTAGCCGGCATTACGGTTTCAGAAAGGTAAATAGCGTCTTTAGGACAAGCTTCTTCGCAGTTACCACAGAAAATACAGCGCAACATATTGATCTCGTATTTTGCTGCATATTTTTCTTCACGGTACAAATGCTCTTCACCCGGGAGGCGTTCTGCGGACTCCATGGTAATGGCTTCCGCCGGGCAAGCCAGCGCGCACAAACCACAAGCGGTGCATTTCTCTCTTCCCTCCTCATCACGGTTCAGTACATGTAAGCCTCTGAACACCGGGCTAAAGGGCCGCGTTTCTTCAGGATATCTTACGGTTGCCGGTTTTTTAAAGATATGACTCAAGGTAATCTTCAACCCTTTCAATATACCGGGAATGTAGATCTTCTCGGAGAAGGTCATCGGACTACGGTCAACCGCAACAGATCTATTTGTTAAATTCATATTCCTATATTTTTCGGAGTAGCGCTGCTTAATTTAAAATAAACAAAACAACGGCCCCGGTCACTAACATATTTACTAAGGCTAAAGGTATCAAACCTAACCATCCTAATTTCGTCACCTGGTCAAAACGGAACCTCGGTAAGGTCCAGCGGATGAACATAAAGAACAGGATAAAGCCTACGATTTTCGCCATTAACACCACTACACAAATTAATGAGAAGATACCTGACGGTACCGCCTGTGCCACCTGGTCCATCCAGGGGAAGTTATAACCACCAAAAAATAAAGTAGCCAGGATCGCAGAAGAAATAAACATATTGATGTATTCTGCAAACAGGAACATACCCATTTTCATGGATGAATATTCCAGCAGGAAGCCGGTATTCAATTCACTTTCACTCTCTGCCATATCAAAGGGCGCACGGTTCAGCTCGGCAAAAGTACAGGTCAGGAAGATCACAAATCCCAAAGGTTGCTTAAATACATTCCAGGTAAAATACCCATCTGCCCAGAATCCATGTTGCTGTGCCGTGATCTCTCTCAGGCTCATGGTCCCCGTCAGCATGACTAATGCGATCAGGCTTAAACCCAGGGCCAGCTCATAAGAGATCGCCTGGGAAGCCGCACGGATGGAGCTCAGCAAAGAGAATTTATTATTGGAAGCCCAGCCGCCCAGCATGATACCGTATAAACCTACACTTACTACGCCAAAAAAATACAGGATACCGATATTGATATCCGCTACCTGTAGAGCTACAGAGCGAACGCCATCGGCAGTTTCGATCGTAAAATCGGGGCCCCAGGGCACAATGGCGCTGGTTAATAAAGAGGTAAAGATGAATAATGCCGGCGCCAGCATAAACAACCATTTAGTAGAGTTATTCGGCACAATCTCTTCTTTAAAGAAGAGCTTACCCCCATCCGCCAAAGGCTGTAACAAACCGAAAGGACCTGCCCTTGAGGGACCGACACGGTCCTGCATTATGCCAGCCACCTTACGTTCTGCCCAGGTAGCATAGGCGGCCACGCCCATCGAAGCCAGGATGATGATCAGGATCAGCGCTGATTTTTCAATTAATAGAAAAGTATCTATGTTCATTTTTAATCTGAATAATTTAAGATGAGCGGTCTATCGGTCTTTAATATCGTTTTTAAAATCGGTTGAGTGTGCCGGCCCCGCGATCTGGCTCAGCTGTACATTAGGATTGTCCACTTCACTTACTTTATGAATATCCAAAGTATAGATCGGCTCTTTCCCGATTACCTTATCGATCAGCTTTTCGCTCTTTCCTGCAGTACCTACTGTCCCGGCATAATGTCCCTGCGCAATCACAGATGTTCTCCTGATCTGGCTGGGTCCTTCAATGATCCAGTCGGCCGTTTCTTTCTTCTCAAAGCGACATTCATTACAGATCCAGCCGGTTTCGCCATTACTTGCAGTAGCTACCTCGCCCCATTCATCTTTACGCGCCGTTACCCGGAATACTTCTTTACCGCGCATCCACAGTCTCACTTCACCGCAACATTTAGGGTTGGTACAATTTCTGTGCGCGTCTACCGGCTTGGTAAACCAAACCCGGTTTTTGAAGCGGAAGGTTTTATCCGTTAAAGCGCCTACGGGACATACATCGATTACATTGCCGATAAAGTCGTGCTCCAGGGCTTTGCTGATACAGGTAGAGATACGGGCATGATCGCCACGGTCCAGCACCCCATGCTCGCGTTGCTCGGTCAGCTGCTCTGCGGTGTACACACAACGGAAACACATGATACAACGGTTCATGTGCAATTGGATGTAAGGGCCCAGGTCTTCCGGAGCGAAGGTACGACGGGTGAATTCGGTACGGGTACCTTGTTTGCCCTGCTCATAGCTCAGGTCCTGTAAATGACATTCACCGGCCTGGTCACACACCGGGCAATCCAGCGGGTGGTTCAGCAATAAGAATTCCGTAACTCCTTCCCGTGCATCTTTCACGCGTTCAGAGGTCATTGATTTTACTTCCATGCCGTCCATCACACCGGTACGACAACTGGCTACCAGCTTAGGCATAGGGCGCGGATCTTTTTCAGAACCCTTGCTCACCTCCACCAGGCAGGTACGGCACTTCCCTCCGCTACCCTTCAACTTGCTGTAATAGCACATAGTTATGGGCGCTACCTCTCCACCTACCATACGGGCAGCCTCGAGGATGGTAGTACCATTAGGTACCTCCACCGTGATGTTATCTATTGTTACTTTTATGTTGTCTGACATAATATTTATTTCAGTCAATATCCTTTTTTCAATTCTGTTTTATTGAAACTCATTTCTACCCTGCTCCGATTGCCTATCGGGAGGCAATATATTTGTTTCTTCGGAAATATTCGTGCCAATATTAGCAATCAAATCTTCCTTATCTTCCAGCTCTGATTCAGCTTTTTTCCGGATTTGTCTATATACTATATACGTAATGATCCCGCTGATCACCAATGCGGCAAGGTTAATCATTAATGACTGCTCCTCAATTTCTGCTTCTGAAGGTTGAAATATAATGGCGTATATAAACCCTGTAAGAAGCTGGGTCAACAGCGCGGTACCAATCCCGATGAGTAAATAGATCCATTTATTCTTGCCATATCTATTGGCGAGGTTATAAAATGCGATTCCGATAACAGCCCAAAAAATCATCTGATTGTTTTTAATTTTTACAAAAAATTTACCCTGCAAGAACCGGCAACGGATCTGCATAATGTGCTAAGCCGAAATTCCGCGTTTGCGCTTCTTCCGGATGGTCAATATGCCACTCGAACTCATCCCTGAAATGACGGATCGCTGCCGCTACCGGCCAGGCTGCCGCATCTCCCAAAGGACAGATCGTATTCCCTTCAATCCTGCGCTGTATATCCCACAGCAAATCGATATCTTCTTTCTTTCCTTTACCGTATTCAATATTTTTCAAAATCTTATACATCCAGCCGGTACCTTCTCTGCAAGGCGAACACTGCCCGCAGCTCTCATGGTTGTAGAAGCGGGCCAGCGTCATGGTATGGCGTACTACGCACTGATCTTCATCCAGTACGATGAAACCACCGGAGCCCAACATCGTACCGCTTGCAAAACCGCCATCTGCTAAACTTTCGTAGTTCATCAAACGGGTTTCTCCTTTCACATTCTTCAATAAAAGATTAGCCGGAACTATGGGTACAGAGGAACCACCCGGGATGCAGGCTTTCAGGCGTTTCCCGTTCGGAATACCGCCGCAATATTCATCACTGTAGATAAATTCTTCTACAGACAGGTCAAAATCGATTTCGTAAACACCGGGTTTATTCAGGTTGCCGCAAGCGGACATCAGCTTGGTGCCTTTGCTGTTGCCCACGCCAAGATTACCATAGGCTTCGCCACCCATAGCAATAATAGGGCCTACCGTAGCAATAGTCTCAACGTTATTCACCACCGTCGGGCGCATCCATACCCCCTGTACTGCCGGGAATGGCGGCTTGATACGAGGGTTACCGCGTTTTCCCTCCAATGATTCGATCAAAGCAGTTTCTTCACCGCAGATATAGGCCCCGCCACCGCGTTGCACATAGATCTCACAGTCGAAACCCGAGCCTTTGATATTTTTGCCCAGCCAGCCGTTTGCTTTCGCTTCGGCGATGGCCTGCTCCAGGATATCGGGAATCCAGGCATACTCGCCGCGGATGTAGATATAAGAAACATTTGAGCCCAAAGCAAAGCTGGAGATGATCATACCCTCGATAAACAAATGCGGTAGAAACTCCATGAGGTAGCGGTCTTTAAAAGTACCGGGCTCGGATTCATCCGCGTTACATACCAAATGACGGGGAACACCTTCTGGCTTCGCCAGGAAACTCCATTTAAGGCCGGTCGGGAAACCAGCGCCTCCACGACCTCTTAATCCACTCTTCTTCACCTCTTCCACAATCTCGTCAGGGGTCATTTTGAGTGCTTTAGCTACACTTTCATAACCGCCGTTCTTCACCCAGGTGTCGTAATAACGGATGCCTTCGATATGTGCTTTATCTAATAATAATTTCATTCTTTAATCAAAAATTCAAAAGTCAAAAATCAAAACCTGAAATTCACTCTTTTATTATTCTTTTATTTTTACTGCCTGCCGGCTCCACAATTGCGGGCCG